>NZ_ANNO01000416.1:0-4488 GCF_000409565.1 Pseudochrobactrum sp. AO18b | reverse complement strand
CGGGGGCGTTTTTTAAACAATACTCAGATCAGTTCAGACCGAGCTTGCCGCGCAATGTCGACAGGTCTTCCGCCAGCGTATTCACTGCAATGGAGAGCACTTTGCGATCTGCTTCAGTCAGCTTGTCATAGCTCTGATAGCCTTCGCCTTCCTTGTATTTATCAAGTGTCTGGGAAACAGTGTTGAAGTTTTCATCCACTTTCTTGGTGAATTCCGCTTCTTTCGCTTCAATCAGCGGACGAACCAGATCAAAAATCTTGCGGGAACCGTCAAAATTGCCTTTGAAATCCCAGAGATCAGTGTGGCTGTAACGGTCTTCTTCCCCAGAAATTTTGGTTGCCGCCACTTCTTCCATCAGCACTGCCGCACCGCCGACAACTTTTTCCGGCGGGAAAGTCAGATCAGCAATACGCTTGTTCAGCTCGCTCACATCAGCCATCAGCTTATCAGCAACCGGTGTCAGCTCTTCGGTCGAGTTCTTTTCCCACAGACCATATTCAATACGGTGGAAACCCGTGAAACCCGGATCCTGCTCGGCCTTTTCCCAGTCGTCAGCGCGGCTGTCAATTGCCACGTCCAGATCGCTGAACAGTTCCGCAATCGGCTCAATGGCTTCGTAGCTCAGGCGGGTTGGCGCAAAGAGCGACTTTGCCTTTTCCACATCACCGGCTTTCACAGCATCGGTAAAGACTTTGGTGTCTTCTTCCAGCTTCTGCACTTTTTCACTGACATAAATTTTATATTCTGCCAGCGGCTCAACGAGGTCATAGGTGGTATCCTGCGCAAAAGCCTGAAAGGACAGGCAGGAGGCAAGTACCGAGGCGGCAAGTAAAGATCCAAACTTCATTACAGACGTCCTTCTGATACGCTTCATGTTTTTAGAGTTGCAGCCGTTCTTACAAACGGTTGTGGGTTAAACCTTGTTATCCGGATGATTGCGGATGGCCTCAACCAAAGTGCTGCCGAGATAATCCTTCTCGTCCACCGCACCCGGTAAAATATAAAAATATCCGCCGCCGACCGGCTTGATATATTCTTCCAGCGGCTCACCATCGAGCTTGCGCTGCACGGTGATAAAGCCCTGTTCCAGATCAGCCTGATAGCAAATGAAAAGCAGCCCCTGATCGAGTTGACCGGACTTGGTAACACCATTGGAATAGTTGAACGGGCGGCGCAGAATGAGATTTTTCTGCGTGGCATGGGTGCGGTCATTGGCAAGACGGATATGCGCATCCATCGGCGTGACTTTACCTTCAGGGTCTTTGGAATAGTCCGGCACCTGACTTTCCTTGGTGCCATCCATCGGCGCACCGGACATTTTCTTGCGCCCGAAAATCAGTTCCTGCTCCTGCAAAGGTGTGCGATCCCAACGCTCCACAAAATTGCGGATAATACGCACTGCCTGATAGGAACCATTGGCTGCCCAATCCGGCTCCTGATGGGTTTCCCCTACCCAGACCAGCTGGTTCATCAATGCACTGTCACCGGCATCGGGATTGGCAGAACCATCGCGGAAGCCTAAGAAATTGCGTGCGCTTTCAACCTCACCGGAAGGCGAAGGCGGGATCACCGGCACATTGCCTTCCTGTTTCCAGCGCAGGAAAACCAGATCAGACATGGTTTTGAGAATATCGCGCAAAGCGTGAATATTGGTATCCGGCGTATTCGCGCAAAATTGCAGCGACAGATCGCCGTGACAGAGATCAGCCACCAGTGCATCATTCGGGAACTTGGTCATGCGCTGCAAAAGCTTCGGCTTATGGGCTTTTAGCCACGGATGATGCTCAAACAGGCTATCGCCAAGACCTACCGTAATCGTCAGGTTATCCGGCCGGATTTCAGGGCCGATAATACCGGAATCCGCAGGCGGCAGTTTCGGATCAAGCTCCGGCGGTGTGCCGCCCTGCGTGAGAAAAACAATGCGCTGCGTTAAAGTACGAAACAACCGCTCCAGATCATCCGGTGTTTTCACCAGCACATCGAAAGACGCAACCAAACCATGGGCAGGACGGGCATTGGTGATGCCGGACTGATGAATGCCATAAAAAGGCTGGCGCTGATGAAAACCATTGCTGCCGACCGGCGCATCGGTCACATGATGCTCAACCGGAGCCGATGAAGCTTGCGCATAACCCGCAGTCATTGTGCTGCCTAAGGCCAGCCCCAATCCTTTGAGGACATTACGGCGGTTTGCAGTGAGCTTGTTCTCTTCCTTTTTCATCACTTACTCCAATCCGATTGCAGACATCAGTGCGGTGATTTTCTGGCTGAGTGTTTTCACTTTTTCCGCCAATGCGCGGCGGGCTGCGTCATCAATTTCCGCATAGGAACGCTCAGGATTCCCTGCCGATAAGGTCGTTAGTTCCTGTCGCACATCCTGTAAGGCAGAAAGTGCATTTTGTGTTTCGCCCGCTGCCGGTTTTTCACTGAGCGGTTTCAGCAAAGTGAGAATTTTTTCTGCGCCGTCGAGTTTTGCCGTCAGGTCAGCCAGATCAAGATGCGAATAGGCATTATCACCGGCAATAACGGCACCTTCAGCCTGCTGGTTCAGATAGGTTGCAAGACTGCGCAGCAGCATATCCGGTGTCAGTTTCGTGGTTTTCAGACGCTCTTTCAGCTCTGTCAGATCAGTTGCCAACTGACTGGCAAAAATATCCAGTCCTGCTGTACTGTTCTGCGCCCACAGACCATATTCAATACGATGGAAACCGGTAAATGCAGGATCTTCTTCGCGTTTTTCCAGATAATTTGCGAGAGGATCAATCTTAGACGCCAGATCGGAGAAACGGCCGGAAAGCACATCTGTGCGTTCATAGGCTTCACGCGCCTGCGAGAATGCCGTGCGCGCTGCCTGCACATCGCCTGCGGCAATTGCTGCTTGCAATGCCTGCGTATTTTTAAGCGCCGCATTGCTCTGCATAACCAGAAACACTTTATATTCTGAGAGCATACCAATGAAAGCGCGGATATCCGGCTTGGCCGCTACAGCCGCTTTCGAATGTTCGGACGGCGTTACCGTCAATTTGCCACGCGGATTGGAAAGCAGACCGCAGGTAATCTCATACTCACCGGGCAGCAACTGCGCACGCAGCACGGATTTCATGCCGGGGATAATATTTTCACGCTCTTCTACGACCATCACACCGTCGAGAATTTCCCATTCAACAGGGCGGTCGGAACGGTTGTGGATTTCAAAACTGTGAAAGCCGGACGGCAAGGTCAGATTCATCGGATCGCAGGCTTTGGCACCAACCTCAATCGGAATCAGCTTTTCATTGCCTGTCGTGTTTTTCGTGATGGTTGCATAATAAAACAACCCGCCTGCAGCCACTGCCAAAACAGCGGAACCGGCAACAGCCAGTTTCATAAGGCCTGATGAAGGTGCGGATGGATTCTTACTCATCATAGCCTCTTACGCAGCAGCGGTTTTTTGTGCAGGTACCGGCCGCAGATAAATGGCCAGTGCCGCAAACAGGAAGATAAAATAGGCAATCACTTCGCCAATCGCCGGTGTATCGTGATAGCCGAGCAGGCCGGACAGCAATGTGCCGAGCGGTGTAGACAGCGGCAGCACATGGCTCAGATCCCATGCCGGTGCCTGCAAATAATTCCAGATGCCAGCCTCATGCAGGCTGCGAAGTGAGCCGGACAATAAACCGGCAGCAACGAAAATAATCAGAATGCCTGTCCAGCGGAAAAACAGCCGTAAATTCAGGCGCAACCCGCCCTGATAAATCATCATGCCGAGCACGACAGAAACAGCTACGCCCAAAAAAGCACCGAGCGGTGCCGCATAGCCTTCGCTCTGCTGAAAAATCGCCAGCAGGAAGAACACGGATTCCAGCCCCTCACGCGCTACGGCAAAAAACACCATGCCAATCAGGGCCCAAGTCGCCGATTTCGCGGCAAGTGCATGTTCGACGGAATGCTGCAATTCATCTTTGAGGGAGCGTGCGGCTTTCTTCATCCACAACACCATCGACATCAGCACGATCACCGCGACAAAGCCGACAATGGCCTCGAACAATTCCTGCATTTTTTGCGGAAATTCAGCGCTGATGATCTGCAAGGCAGCACCCGCCAAAAAGGACAGCGCAATAGCCAGAAATATGCCGATCCAGACGGCAGGCATATAAGATGAGCGTCCGGTCTTGTTCAGATAAGACGCAATAATACTGGTGAGAAGAGCAGCTTCCAGCCCCTCACGCAACATAATCAGAAACGGTGCCAACATCGGCTTGCTCTCAGTGTCGTTTAAACAAATGCAAGCCGGAAAAGCCTGCGCAACAATGAAAATGCCCGGCCGGAACGATCACTAATTCAGTAAAAGCAGAGGTCTAAGCAAAGACAGTTAAACATGTGAATTAAAGTCACCTTTTACATGAAACTGCTATTTCCGACAACGCAAAAACATGGGAGCGGGCAGATTTTTCTGAAAACCCGAAGACCGGCAGAAAATCTCTATCCCTTTTTAAAAACTCATAAAAA
>NZ_ANNO01000415.1:0-7137 GCF_000409565.1 Pseudochrobactrum sp. AO18b | reverse complement strand
CACCGGTGATTCCGGTGCAGGCTTCTGGTTGTCACAGAGCGTGTCGCGTTTAGTTCTATCCACTGCGCTCGCTCTGTCTCCTTGTCTTTCCACATGTCGTTTTCGGAAAACCGGTATCCACTTTTCCGCGACATGCTTTAGCTTGCCAGATCAGAAGTCGAACAACTCGCCCAGCAGCGATTTCTTTTTACGATATGGCTTGCCATGGCTGTAATCATCATGATCACGGCGGTCACAGTCATAATCGCGATCACGGTCATGACCGCGGCTGTCGGAGCGGTGATCATCCTTGCTCGCTGTGCGCACAGGTTCTGCAGGAACTGAGCGCTCAATAATCTTGTCCAGCTCACCACGATCCAGCCATACACCACGGCATTTCGGGCAATAGTCGATTTCAATTCCCTGCCGGTCAGACATGACAAGCTCGGTATTATCGATAGGGCAAAGCATTATTAAGGGCCTCCTGATTGGTCAGGATTTGCACTTGGGTTGCGAATTGTGGTTTTTCAAGTGCGAGACCACAGTTTTATCTCTGCCCGCCCATATTTCATCTCATCAGACAAATTCCGCTTAATCCATTGACGGAACAATACTTTTGATGATCGTGCGGTCAAGTTCTTCATACTGGTTCAGCCCGATTGCATCATAAAGTTCGGCACGGGTCTGCATTTCATCAATCATGGCTTTGGTGGCACCATCCCGCTTGATCGTGGCATAGAGTTTTTCCTGCGCTTTATTGGCGACACGCAGAGAGGACACCGGCCAGATCACCATTTTATAACCCATTTCCTCAAATTCCTGCGCGGTGAAGAAAGGGGTGCGGCCAAACTCAGTCATATTGGCCAGCAACGGTACGCCGGGCATGCGTCTGGCAAATTCACGGAACATTTCGGCCGTGTTCAGTGCCTCTGGGAAAATCGCATCGGCACCAGCTTCCATATACATCTTGGCGCGTGCCACAGCCCCGTCCATGCCTTCACTGGCTGCCGCATCGGTACGGGCAATCAGATATAAATGACGGCGTGCCTTGGCAGCAGCAGCAACTTTCGCGGCCATGTCCTCGGCACCGGCCAGTTTCTTGTCATTCAGATGGCCGCATTTCTTCGGCAAAAGCTGATCTTCAATATGTACAGCAGCAGCGCCTGCATCTTCAAATGTGCGCACCATATGCATCACATTGAGCGCCTCGCCATAACCGGTGTCGCCATCGACCACGAGCGGCAGACCACTGGAGCGGGCAATCTGACGAATGAAAAACGCAACCTCGTCCACGGTGATAATACCGAGATCCGGCAAGCCCATTGAAGCAGTCATAGCCGCGCCGGAGAGGTAAAGCCCTTCGAAACCGGCATTTCGTGCCTGAATGGCGGCCATACCATTATGCGCACCCGGCAATTGCACAATGCCGGGTCTGTTCATCAATTCACGGAACCGCTCACCGGCGGGTTTGGTTGGCAGATCGGAAGCAGATAAATAAGGCATGATACTCACTCAGGCTGTCTCAGTTAAATAGTCTTGGGAGTTGCTGCGGATCGTTCATCAATCGGCACAAAAGTCAGATTGTCAGGGCCGATATAATTCGCGGACGGACGGATAATCTTGTTATCAATGCGCTGTTCGATAATATGCGCTGCCCAGCCGGAGGTGCGGGCAATCACAAAAAGCGGCGTAAACATTGCGGTCGGCACACCGAGAATGTGGTAGGAAACAGCACTGAACCAATCGAGGTTCGGGAACATTTTCTTGTTGTCCATCATCACCGTTTCAATACGCTCGGCAATGTCGAACATTTTCGTGATACCCGCCTCTTCCGACAGTTCCAGCGCGACTTTCTTGATAATCTCATTACGCGGATCGGCAATCGTATAGACCGGATGGCCGAAACCGATCACTACCTGTTTCTGTTCAAGCTGGCGCAGAATATCGGCCTCCGCTTCATCAGGATCGGCATAACGCTGCTGAATTTCCAGCGCCACTTCATTGGCGCCACCATGTTTCGGGCCGCGCAGCGCACCGATAGCACCGGCAATGCAGGAATAAACATCCGAACCCGTGCCCGCGATGGTACGCGCTGTGAAAGTAGACGCGTTAAACTCATGCTCTGCATAAAGGATCAACGAGATATTCATCGCCCGCACGGCTGCCGGTGTCGGTTCTTTGCCGTGGAGAACACGCAGGAAATGCCCGCCGATTGTGTCATCATCGGTTTCCAGCTCAACCCTGCGGCCATGATGGGCAAAGTGATACCAATAGAGCAACATAGAACCGAGAGAAGCCATCAGCCGGTCGGCGATATCTTTGGCACCAGCCTGAGGATGCCCGCTGACTTCCGGAAGCACGCAACCGAGGACGGAAACGCCGGTACGCATCACATCCATCGGATGGCTGGCGGCTGGCAGCAATTCGAGCGCCGCCTTCACATTGGTCGGCAGACCACGCATCGCTTTGAGCTTTTGCTGATAGGCAATCAATTCGCGTTTGGTCGGCAGCGTGCCATGCACCAGCAAATGCGCGACTTCTTCAAAATCGCATTGCAAGGCAAGATCATGAATATCGAAGCCGCGATAATGCAGATCATTACCGCTGCGCCCCACGGTACAAAGGGCAGTATTACCGGCAACCACGCCGGACAGTGCCACGGATTTCTTTTTTGGCGGTGTCACCGGTGCATTTGTTTCACTTTCTGCAATGCTCATCATTCTCTCCCTTGGCTGCAAAGCACCATCTCCGATCCCTCCCGGATCATTGCGGAGACTATGCCTGCAACTCAGATTGTGCGTTGCGGATAACGGGTGCCATCAAATGCGGCACCCGCAGAGACCCACTCAACTCTGCCAGTCAAAAATGCCATGCGCTTTGCCCGGTTCGCATTTGCCCGGCAGCGCAGTAATATTAAGCCCAGCCAGTTCATCTGCTGACAATTCGGTCAGGCGTTCAACGGTTTTGATGAAACGATCCTGCTCTTGCTCGCTGATAATACCCTCAGCCAGTGTGCGGAATTTACGGACATAATCCGGCCGTTTAAACGGACGGGCGCCCAACGGATGCGCATCGGCCAGCGCCAGCTCATCTTCAATCACCGAACCATCCTGCATGGTAATCACCACGCGGGCACCAAAGGCTTTTTCATTCGGATCATGGCTGTGATAGCGCTTTGTCCATGCCGGATCTTCCACCGTGCTGACCTTGTGCCAGAGCGCAACTGTCTCCGGACGTTTGGCACGCTCCGGTGCATAGGAATGCTCATGGTGCCATGTGCCGTCTTCCAGTGCGACTGCAAAAATATACATGATCGAATGGTCAAGCGTTTCACGGCTGGCATTCGGATCCATTTTCTGCGGATCATTGGCACCGGTACCAATCACATAATGCGTATGATGGCTGGTATGCAGCACAATGCTGGCAATCTTGGAGAAATCCTTGACACTTGAACGCATACGCCGTGCCAAATCGATCAGCGCCTGACTCTGATACTCAGCCGAATGTTCCTTCGTATAAGTGTCCATGATCGCACGTTTGCGCTCTCCGATTTCCGGCACCGGCACAAAATATTCAGCCTTCGGGCCACCAAGCAGCCATGCGATGAAACCGTCTTCACCTTCCCATGCAGGAGACGGCGCACCCTCACCGCGCATGATACGGTCAACGGCTTCCACTGCCATTTTACCGGCAAAGGCAGGCGCATAGGCTTTCCAGCTGGAAATTTCGCCCTTACGCGACTGACGCGTGGTGGTTGTGGTGTGCAGACCCTGCTGAATAGCCTGATAAATCTGCTCGGTGCTTAAGCCCAACATGGTGCCGATACCGGCCGCTGCCGATGGCCCGAGATGGGCAATATGGTCGATTTTATACTCGTGCAGACAGATGCCCTTCACGAGATTGACCTGAATTTCATAACCGGTAGCAATACCGCGCGCCAGCGCAGAACCGTTGAGGCCACAATGCTGCGCAACCGCCAGCATCGACGGAATATTATCCGCCGGATGGGAATAATCGGCTGCGAGGAATGTATCGTGGAAATCCAGTTCGCGTACCGCAACACCATTCGCCCATGCTGCCCATTCCGGTGACACGCGCTGATCCGCAGGCAGGCCGAACACTGTGGCACCGCGCTTATAAGGATGGGCAAGTGCCTGCATTCTTGCACTGACAACCGGACGGCGCATCAATGATGCCGCCGCCACAGACGCATTGTCGATGATACGGTTGCCGATCATCTCAACCACATCATCGTCCAGCGGCACATCATCGGCAGCCATAGCGGCAAATTTCCATGCCAGCTGATCCTCACGCGCCAGATGTTCTGCAGATTTATAGGTACGCACTTTATGGAGTTTCACAGAAAAATCCCTCTCTGTCTTAGCCAAAGACTATGACAACCCGTTTCTGCCGTCCTCCGACAGCAGTCAATTGTGTAACTTGCGAAGCCGAATGCACTCTGTAAACCAACTATACAGCGGCAAATCTTTGCGCCTATGGCTGAAAAAGCGAAGTGACGGCGGTGATTTTTTGTGAAATTGTGAAACTTGCGAAGTCGTCACAGTTTCGCAAACCGCATGCAAATAAAAGGAATGACGAGAACAGCGTTGATCTGAAAGGTCGGGAGGGCCCGAAGAATGCGTAAGACTTTTGTTGGCATAAAATTGAGAAAACTACGGGAAGAGCGTCAGCTCACCCAGATGTCTCTGGCAAAAAGCCTAGGGATTTCTTTGAGTTATCTCAACCAGATTGAGAATAATCAGCGCCCGCTGACCGTGCAGGTTTTGTTACGGCTCAATGAGGTTTTCGGCATTGATGTTCAGCTTTTTTCTGAAGCCGATGAGGCGCGGCTGTTCAGTGATTTGCGCGAAGTTTTTGCTGATCCGCGTTTGAATGAGCAGCTCGGCAAAACTGAAATCCGCGAACTTGCCGCCAATATGCCCGCTGTCGGACGGCTGATTGTGGAAATGCATAAACAGCTTGGCGAAGCGCAGGAACAATCTGCATATCTTGCAAACCAGCTTGGCAATGACCGCTCCGCCGATCTGCCGGTGATGCTCTCCACACCCTATGAGGAAGTGCGCGAATATTTCTATGCACACCGCAATTATATTCCGGAACTCGACCATGAAGGTGAGGCGCTGAGCCACAAACTCGGTCTTCCTGTCGGCAAAATGAAACATGCGCTGGCAGAGCGGCTGATGCAAATGCACGGCGTGCGGCTGGTTGAGCAATCAGGTCCCGACAGTTCAGACAAGGTTCGTCATTACGACAGCAGCACCCGCCTGCTCTCTCTCTCCCCGCGTCTTGATGAAGGCCAGCAGGCCTTTCAGCTGGCAACGCAAATCGCCTTTATGGAACAGAAACATCTGCTGGATCAGTTATTGGAAAAGACGGCATTCTCCAGCCCTGAAGCACGGGTACTGGCGCGGATCGGACTTGCCAATTATTTCGCCGGTGCCGTGCTGATGCCCTATATGCATTTTCTGCAAAGTGCAGAACAATTACGCTATGATATTGAATTACTTGGGCAAAAATATGCCGTGAGTTTCGAAACCATTTGCCACCGGCTCAGCACTTTGCAACGGCCGGAGGCACGCGGCGTGCCGTTTTTCTTCATCCGCGTGGATCGTGCGGGCAATATTTCCAAGCGTCAGTCAGCGACCGATTTTCACTTTTCACGCTTTGGCGGCACATGCCCGCTGTGGAATATTTATGCGGCTTTTTCCTCACCGGATCGTATTCTGACTCAGCAGGCGGAAATGCCGGACGGCCGCACTTATTTCTGGATTGCCAAAATGATCCGTCACCGGCA
The DNA here is from genome assembly GCF_000409565.1 of Pseudochrobactrum sp. AO18b. Lineage (NCBI taxonomy): Bacteria > Pseudomonadati > Pseudomonadota > Alphaproteobacteria > Hyphomicrobiales > Brucellaceae > Pseudochrobactrum > Pseudochrobactrum sp. AO18b. The sequence goes on along the minus strand of NZ_ANNO01000415.1, from coordinate 1,343 downwards.
GGGCGGCTATAAAGCGCCGTCAAAAAGCTTTGCCATCGCATTGGGTTGTGATCTGCATCATGCCGACCGGCTGGTCTATTCCAAAGGTATGATCCTTGATGATCCGGCGGCACGTACACCGATCGGCGCAGGATGTAAAATCTGCGAACGGCAAAAATGCCCGCAACGTGCCTTCCCGCCGCTCTATTCCACAATACAGGTTGATGAGGCGCAGACGAATTTTGCTCCTTATATGACCGCCTGAGAAGTGATTGCCTCCCGTCAGGGCACTGAATTCAAAGGAGTTTTTTCTTATTATACTAAAGTATAATGTGGTTTCTATCTATATCAGAAAGGTTGACAAGTCGCGCCGGTCTTTTCATGTTCACTGCAGAGGATATTCCAGAGGGAGAGAGAATATGAAATTTGGCAAAAATTTTCGCCGCTTTATGGCCGCAGCTGTTTTGGGAACGGCAGCACTCGGCGTAACCATTGCAACTGCACAATCACCTTCGTTTTTCCGTATCGGCACCGGCGGTACCGCAGGCACTTATTATCCGATCGGCGGATTGATCGCCAATGCGATCTCCGGCAATGGCGATCAGGGCGTTCCGGGTCTGGTGGCAACCGCAGTCTCTTCCAACGGTTCTGTCGCCAATATTAATGCAGTACAAAGCGGTGGTCTTGAAGCCGGTTTTACCCAGTCTGACGTCGCCTATTGGGCCTATACCGGCACCGGCCTTTATGAAGGCAAAGGCAAGGTAGAAAATCTGCGTCTGATCGCAACACTCTATCCGGAAACCGTGCATCTGGTTGCCCGTAAAGATGCAGGCATCAAATCTGTTGCTGATCTCAAAGGCAAACGCGTCTCACTTGATGAGCCAGGTTCCGGTACCATTGTCGATGCCCGTATTGTACTTGGTGCCTATGGCATGACAGAAAAAGACGTGAAGGCAGAATATCTGAAACCGGGTCCTGCCGGTGACCGCCTGAAAGACGGCGCACTGGATGCCTATTTCTTTGTTGGCGGCTACCCGACCGGTGCGATTTCCGAACTCGCCAGCACCAATGGTATTTCTCTGGTTCCGATTGAAGGACCGGAAATGGAGAAAATCCTCAAAGAATACAGCTTCTTCGCCAAGGATACTGTACCGGCCGATACTTATAAAGATGTCGGTGCAACCGATACAATTTCCGTTGCCGCCCAGATGGTGACAAGTGCGAAACAGTCCGATGAACTGGTCTATAACATCACCAAGACCATGTGGAATGACGCAACCCGCAAGGCGCTGGACGCCGGCCATGCAAAGGGTAAAATGATTACCCTGCAGAATGCAGTGACCAGCCTTGGTATTCCGCTGCAT
>NZ_ANNO01000414.1:0-2159 GCF_000409565.1 Pseudochrobactrum sp. AO18b | reverse complement strand
TTCTACAAAGAAGCCGGCCTGCTGAGATAAAAAACCGTTTATCCTGCACCAGACTCTCATAAAGTCCGGTGCAGGATTTTCTCACAGGTTTACAATACGCATTTTGACGGGCGAGTGCGTCCGGCTGCTACAGTCAGCCCGTGAACGCCAGCGCCTTTAGCCATATTTTCAGGAAATTTCCCCATGACCACAGAGCAACAATCGTTGAAACCTATGGAGCTGGATGAAGAAAAAGCGCGCGAACTCGAAGAGAAATTCGATTCAGAAATCCGCTTTCGCCCGTTGTTGCCTGTTACTGCCCGCATAGTCGGCACATTGCTGATTATTCTCTCGCTGTTTCACTATTATACAGCCGGTTTTGGTATTCTGTCTGAAACCATGCATCGCGGCATCCATCTGGCTTTCGTGCTGGGTCTGGTGTTTTTGGTGTTTCCGTTTTCGCCAAAAGGTTATACGGAACCGGCAAAATCCACTTTGCTGCGGCCGCTCGGTATTTCCATCATCGACTGGGCGCTGGCGATTGGTGCTGTCGTTGCGGTGATGCATGTGCCGCTCATCCCGCTGGATGATCTGGCTTTCCGCGTCGGTAATCCAACAACAACCGATGTGATGCTCGGCGGTCTGCTGATTATTGTGCTTTTGGAAGCCACACGCCGTTCGGTCGGCTGGCCGCTGCCGATTATCGCCGTACTGTTTATGCTCTATGCCTATTTCGGCCCGTCCATGCCCGGCATTCTGGTGCATCCGGGTTCGTCCGTTTCTCAGATCGTTGACCATCTTTATCTGACAACACAGGGTGTTTACGGTATCGCGCTTGGCGTGGTTGCTACCTATGTGTTCCACTTCGTATTGTTTGGCGTGTTTGCCACCCGTATCGGTCTGGGACAATTGTTTCTTGATTGTGCCGCATGGGTTGCCGGTCGCTATGCAGGCGGCCCTGCCAAAGTCTCGATCTTCGGCTCGGCGCTGTTCGGTATGATTTCCGGCTCCTCTGTTGCCAACACGGTAACAGTCGGCTCGCTCACCATTCCGGCGATGATCCGCCTTGGCTATAAGCGCAATTTCGCAGCCGCAGTTGAAGCCGCCTCCTCGACCGGTGGGCAGATCACCCCGCCGATTATGGGTGCTGCGGCCTTCCTGATGATTGAGTTCCTCAATCTGCCCTACACCACTATTATTATTGCCGCGATTGTTCCGGCCTTCATGCATTTCTTCGGCGTTTTGATGCAGGTGCATTTTGAAGCCAAGCGCACAGGCCTGCGCGGCATGACACCGGATGAAATGCCCGATCTGAAAGAAGCTTTCAAACGTGACTGGCCCACGGTTATTCCGCTTGTCGTTCTGGTTGGCGTACTTCTGTCCGGTTACACACCTTATCTCGCGGCATTCTGGGGGATCACGCTGTGTATTGCCGTCGGTCTGCTCAATCCGCGCAAGCGCATGTCCGTCAAAGAGATTTTTGAAAGCCTGCGCGACGGTGCAAAATATGCCCTCGCCGTCGGTGCAGCAGCGGCAACAGTGGGTATTGTTGTCGGCGTGGTCACACTCACCGGTGTCGGCTTCAAAATCTCTTATATTGTGACCACAACAGCGGCGGATATTGCCGCATGGTTTGGCACATTCCTGCCTGCCGCGCTGATCGGTGCCTCAACACTGACCTTGCTGTTTACCCTCATCATGACCGGCATTGTCTGTATTCTGATGGGTTGCGGTATTCCGACCACGGCAAATTATATCATCATGGCAACCATTGCCGCACCGACACTGGCACTGCTCGGTGTTGAACCGATTGTTGCGCATTTCTTCGTGTTTTATTACGGGGTTCTGGCCGATATCACGCCGCCGGTGGCGCTTGCAGCCTATGCGGCTGCGGGGATGGCCGGTGCCGATCCGTTTAAAACCGGTAATACCGCCTTCCGCTTAGGCTTGGGTAAAGTGCTGGTACCGTTTGTGTTTGTATTCTCGCCGTCACTCTTGCTGGTCAATGCCAATTTCTCATGGGGCGAATTCTTCACCGCCTTTATCGGCTGCGTGATCGGGATTACCGCCTTGGGTGCTGCGCTGTCCGGCTTTATGCTGGTGCGTACCAAACGCTGGGAACAGGTGCTGCTGATTATTGCGGCAATCCTGCTGGTCGTACCGGAAATTTATACATCCCT
>NZ_ANNO01000413.1:0-4115 GCF_000409565.1 Pseudochrobactrum sp. AO18b | reverse complement strand
CCCTTTTTAATGGTCATCTTTTGTCTGTTTCAAATCCGGCAACCGGTTCCAGAATTTCTCAATCACAGAACGCTGATTGTTTCTGGAGCGGTAAAGACGGATTTCCAGCGGAATATTCCATGACATATCCGCACCATGCACCAGCTGGCCGGTGGCCAGCTCTTCGGCAATAAGGCTGCGCGGCACCCATGCCACGCCCCATCCGGCCATCGACATGCCTTTAAGCCCGATGGACATACTGCCTTCATGAACCAAACGATGTTCCGGCATTTTCAGCGCAAATAATTCACTCAGCAAATGACCGAAGAACGATGATTTTTCATAGCCGATATAATCAAACGGCTGCTCGCCGCGGCCAACCATATGCAGCGGGTTGCCATCAGCATCCGGTGCGCTGATCGGAATGATCTGCTCAAAGCCGACAACTTTGTAATCAAAGTCTGCAGCATCGAGCAGCAGTGGCACAGACGGATGCACATAGGTCAGCAGAAAATCACAATCGCCGTCAACAAGCGCATTCACATTGCCTTCAACACTGCCTGTATCCGGCCGCAACCGTGTGAAAACCGGCGCTGTATTATCACTGGTTTCCTTCACCCATTGCGGGAAAAATGTGAAAGACAATGTATGCAATGCGATGAAAGAAATCGTCTGTGCTTCCAGTGTCTGGTTTGCCTGAAAGCCCTGACGCACCTGATAGAGTGACTTCAGCGTTTCCTGCGCCACCGGAATAAATTTCTCACCGGCCTCGGTGAGCCGCGAAGGATAAGTCGCACGGTCAATCAGGGTCGTACCGAGCCATGTTTCCAGCTGCTTGATACGGCGGCTGAAAGCAGACTGGGTAACGTGGCGTTCATCTGCAGCTTTGGAGAAATTTAAAGTATGAGCAAGCGCCAGAAAGTCTTCAACCCACTTAATTTCCACAATACGGATCCTTCGTCATGATTGCCTGTTTTGCATACAGGCATGCAGGTTCAGAATAGGCCTTATACGATATGTCAGCATATTTGAACAGAAACATAAAAACGGCCGCTCTCTTAAATATCCGCAGATATCAGAGAACGGCAGTCACTTCAGTTACTGAAGATTAGCGGCTATATTCCAGCATACGGCTGCGGCTCAGCACCAGTTCAACACGATTATCGCTCAGGCGATTGATGCAAACCCGTTTCACCCACGGGCCGTCATGGAGCGTAAACAGATAGCGGCCATTACCAAGATCGGTGACAGGCATTGTCTGTTGAACAGGGCCGACACCCATAATTACCGTGCCGTTGGCGATCTCAAAAGCAGCACCGTAAACCGACTTCCAGCTACCGTCGAGCTCATTACCGGCAGGCTTTGGTGTTACCGGATAAAGACGGCGCGGTGCATGGCCAAGTTCCCCTTCCAGTACTTCACCTGTCCAGCGCAGCAGGATTGGTGACGTAGCCGAGCGCGATGAAAACCAGCCATTACCTTCATCATAGAGCGCATCTTCATTGTCGATATAAGTGACGTTACCGCCCTTCATCTCAACCCAGTGATGACCGGTTTCGGTGACATAAAAACCATCCGGAATTGTACTTCCGGCCTGCGGTAACGAACGACCTCCAAGCGCAGCCATTGCAGCCTGCGCCATCTTGCTGCCATTGGCGTCATCACGGTTGGCTACAACCACAAAACCGCACTGATACTCAGGGCAGATCAGCACATAGCTCTTATAGCCCGGATGCGAACCGCCATGGCCAACCAACTTCAGACCATCAAGTTCAGAAGCAACAAAACCGAGACCATAGGCAGACAGACGACCATCAGCCATTTTACGTGGCGCGCTGATCTTCTCAATCGCACCGGAAAGCTGGCCTTTGCCACACATCAGAGCCTGTGCCCAGGTCGCCAGCGCTGTACCGCTACCGGTCAGACTACCCGCTGCGGAAATATAAAGACCGGCTGAACTCAGCTGCCACTTCTTACCATCATGCCAGTAACCCGGCACCAGACCATCCACCGGATCATTCCAGACATCCGGTGCTTTCAGCTGCACGCCGAGCAATGGTACGATTTCATTTTGCAGATAATCATCAAAGCGCAGACCCAGACGCTCCAGCGCAATTTCCACCAGACGATAGCCGGTATTGGAATAGGAGACCTGCGTACCGGCATCAAAATTGAGGCGTTCCATCGTCGCGTGGAAATCCATCAGCCGGTCATTATGGGTTTCCGAATAGATCGACAAGCCGAGTAAAGTCAGGCATTCACGCGTGTCGGGCAGACCGCCACTCATATCCAGCGCCCGACCAACACTCACTTCGCTCAAAGGCTTTTTCAGCTCCGGCAGATGTTTGCCGAGCGGATCATCAAGGCTGATCTTGTCTGCATGTTTCAAAACCATAGAAACAAAGACATGCTTGGTCACAGAGGCATAGCGCACAACACTGTCAGCGGAAAACGGCTTATGAGTTGCCAGACTTTCTACACCGCTGGCAGTGCTGAAACGGATACCATCGGCATCAAAGCCGATAATCACGCCTCCCGGCGCATTGGCAGGCCATTGTGCAGTCAGTTTTTGTGCGGTTGATAAGGCGGCGTCCCAGTTCATAGCCATGATCGCTTCTTCCCATGCCCCTGTTCATACAGGTTTAATTCAATATTACATAAAGAACAGGCCGGAAAATCCGGCCTGTTACACTCTCATTATTTTGGTTCTTCAACCGTTACGCTCAATTCGCGTAGCTCAGTCGTATGCGGATGGGTGGTGCGGCCTAAACGCAGATCTTCTGCTGTCAGCTGTTCCACCATCACACCATTCTGCATCACGCCCACTTCCGGGCAGAGATGGGCAATAACTGCGAGGTTATGGCTCACCAGCACATAGGTCAGGTTGCGTTCTTCACGCAGATCCGACAACAGGTTGAGAATTTCCGCCTGAACGGAAACGTCCAGTGCCGAGGTCGGCTCATCGAGCAGCAATACCTGCGGATCTGCAATCAGAGCACGGGCAATCGCCACGCGCTGACGCTGACCACCGGACAATTGATGCGGATAGCGGAAACGTGCCGTCTGCGGCAGAGCCACATCAGACAGAGCCTGCTTGATGCGTCCTTCAACATTGTCGATCTTATGAACCAGCAACAGCTCGCTCAGAATACGGTCAATGGTCTGGCGCGGATGCAGGGAGCCGAACGGATCCTGAAACACCATCTGAACAGAACGGAAAAATTCCGGTGTCCGCTTCAGCGGCGCGTCTTTGCCGTCAAAGGCAATACGTCCGCTCCAGCTTTCATTCAGACCGGCCATCGCACGCAGGATTGTCGACTTACCCGAACCGCTCTCGCCCACGATACCGAAGCTGCCGCCTTTTTCGACGTTAAACGAAACGCCCTTAACGACCTGCTTGTCACCGAACTGAATTTTCAGATTATCAACTTCAATCATTATTTCAGCCACTCCGGATCACGGGTCATTACCGGCAGACGATCACGCGGATGCGTCAGCGACGGAATACAGTTCAGGAGACCCTTGGTATAAGGATGCTGAGCATTATTGAGTTCCGATGCTTTCAGCTCTTCTATCACCTGCCCCATATACATGACCATAACGCGGTCACAGAAATGGGAAACAAGCGGAAGATCGTGGCTGATGAGGATCAGCCCCATGCCGCGGCTGTCGACGAGATCATCGATCAGACGCAGAATTTCAGCCTGCACGGTTGCGTCAAGCGCCGAAGTCGGCTCATCGGCAATCAGCAGTTCCGGATCCGGTGCCAGCATCATAGCGATCATGACACGCTGCCCCATACCGCCCGATACTTCGTGCGGATAGGTATGTGCCACTTCACGCGGATTGCGGATTTTCACCTGATCGAGCAGATCAATCGCCGCTTCCAGAGCCTGTTTTTTGCTGCCGCCTTTGTGTGTGCGCCAGGCTTCAGCCACCTGCACACCAATGGTCTTCACCGGATTCAGCGAGTATTTCGGATCCTGCAGAATGAAACCAACGCGCTTACCACGGATCTGACGCATCTGTTTTTCAGATGCGGTCAGCAGATCCTGTCCGTCAAAACTGAGCTTATCAGCTTTGACTTCCGCAATATTCGGCAGGAGTTTCATCAGAGCGCGGGCAGTCAGAGACTT
>NZ_ANNO01000412.1:0-5194 GCF_000409565.1 Pseudochrobactrum sp. AO18b | reverse complement strand
TCCCCGAGCCGCTTTCACCCACAATACCCAGCTTTTCACGGCCAAGCTGCAAAGAGAGACCGCGCACCGCCTCAAAACGGGTGGTGCGGGTTTCAAATGCGATTCTCAGATTTTGAATATCTACCAGCATTTTATCCCTCAATTCTGCTTCGGATCGAGGACGTCACGCAGACCGTCGCCGAGGAAGTTGAACGCGAGTGAAACGAGGAAGATCGCAATACCCGGAATTGTAGCAACCCACCACTGCTCAAAAATGAAGCGTTTGGCTGTTGCAATCATCGCACCCCATTCCGGTGACGGCGGCTGAGCACCCATACCGAGGAAGCCAAGGCTTGCAGCGGTCAGAATGATCGAGCTCATATCCAGCGTAATACGTACAATCAGGCTCGGTACGCACAGAGGTGCAATATGACGGGCGATAATACGTGCAGGGCTGGCGCCGGTCAGGCGATAGGCTGCGATATAATCGGTGTTACGGATGGTCATGGTTTCCGCACGGGCCAGACGCGCATAAGGCGGCCAGGCTGTGAGTGCAATAGCCAGAATCGCGCTTTCAACGCCCGGTTTCAGCGCGGCCACGAAAGCCAGAGCCAAAATAAGACGCGGGAAAGCGAGGAACACATCGGTTACGCGCATCAGGATTGTATCGACGATACCGCCGAAATAACCTGCAACGCAGCCGATAATCAGACCCAGCGGTGCAACCAGAATAACAACGGCAATAACCATGCCGAGTGTTACGCGGCCGCCATAAAGGATACGCGAGAAAATATCGCGTCCCAGCTCGTCCGTACCGAACCAATGCTGAGCAGAAGGTGCCGCAAGACGATTGGCGAGATTTTGAATGCTCGGATCATGCGGTGCCAGCCACGGGGCAAAAATGGCGATGAAAACAAAGACCGCAATGATGAACAGGCCGATCATCGCCAGCGGATTTGACTTCAGATTGAGCCAGATACGGTAGCGCCGGCCCCAGAGAGCCTGCGACGGCGAGGACGGAGTTTCGTCCAGCGCCCAGTTATGAAAATTAGAGAAAATCATCTGACGCGTGGATCCAGTACCTTGTAGAGAATGTCAGCGAGCAGGTTAAGCCCGACATAGATGACACCAATCAGAAGAGTGGCGCCGACGACAGGGTTCATGTCTGCATTCATCAGCGAAACAGTCAGATACTGACCAAGACCAGGCCAGCTGAACACGGTTTCGGTTACAACTGCACCTTCAAGCAGACCGGCATAGGTCAGTGCAAGAACGGTCACCAGCTGCACGGCCACAGTCGGGAAAGCGTGTTTCCAGATAACTGCAGTGCCGGACAGGCCCTTGGCGCGGGCTGTAACAACAAACTCACCTTTGAGTGCATCCAGCATGAATGCACGGGTCATACGGGTGATATAAGCCATGCTGAAATAAGCGAGAATGATAACCGGCTGGGCCATATGCGCGAGCGCATCCCAGAAAGCATCCATATCGCCGTCGATCAGCGTATCAATGGTCAGAATACCAGTGACATGCGGGATCATGTCCTGAAAAATAATATCCTGACGGCCGGGTCCCGGTGCGATACCGAGCGCGGCATAGAAAACCAGAAGCGAAATCAGCGCCAGCACAAAGGTCGGCACGGAGTGACCGGCCAGACAGATAACACGGATCGTCTGATCCGTCAGAGTGCCCTGACGCACCGCTGCCCAGACACCCAGAGGAATACCGATCAAAGCAGCGAGGAGGAGCGCTGCGGTGGCCAGTTCAAGGGTTGCCGGAAAATAGCGGGCAATATCCGTGGTAACAGGGTTGCGGGTCAGAATGGAATTGCCGAGATCACCCTGCAAAACCTGACCGATATAATGGAAGAACTGCACGACGAGTGGCTGATCCAGCCCCATCTCCGCGCGCACACGCTGAATAACAGCCTCCGGCGCATTATCGCCGACGGCTGCAATCACAGGATCAACCGGCATAACGCGGCCGATCATGAAAGTGACAATAGCAAGTCCGAACAGCGTGATTAACACGCTGCTCAGAGTACCAGTCAGAGTTTTCAGTCTCTTATTCAAGCTTTCGCAATCCCTGCGTAAGAGTGGGTATCGGACAGAACGCCGAGACGCATGCCGGTAACATCTTTACGGCAGGCAGCAGTCATTACAGTCTGCAGCATGACAACAAACGGGCTGTTGTTCATGAATTCGCGCTGCAGGTCTTCGTAAAGCTTAACGCGGGTTGCCGGATCTTTTTCATCGCGGGCAGCCAGCGATTTCTTCGCGAAATCTGCGTTCTGGTAGTTTGAGCGCCATGCGAAAGGCTTGCTCTTTGCATCGTCCGACAGGTCGGTCACGTTGCAGAATACGTCCGCATTGGTATTCGGATCGAAATAGTCCGAACCCCATGAGGTCAGAGCGATTTCATGTTCACGGGCACGCATTTTGGTGAGAACCTGACGGTTTTCAGCAGCACGCAGTTCCAGCTTGATGCCGATTTCTGCGAGGTTTGCCTGAATGGCCTGAGCGATATCCGGCCAAGGCTGAGCGGAATAGTGGTCCATGCTGATGGTGAAACCATCAGTGAGACCTGCTTCAGCCATCAGAGCTTTTGCCTTCGCAGTGTCTTTCTGGAATGGTGTGTCGTTAACAGCACCCGGGAAACCTTCAGGAATAATGGTCTGATGGATCTGGTGGGTCAAAGGCACGATATTTTCCTGAATGCCCTTATAGTCGATCGCCCATTTGATTGCTTCCCAGACCTTAGGATTGGTCAGCTTTTCAACTTTCTGGTTGAGCGACATCAGGCCGATACCGGCAATACCTTTACGCACGAGTGTAAAGTTTTCGTCATTCTGGATCACGCGCAGCTGCTCGGAAGTCAGGTTACGGGCGATATCCACGTCACCTTTCTGAAGCATCAGCAGCTGGGATGAAGGGTCAGCAACGTGACGCAGAACGATACGCTTTACATTGCCTTTATAGGCGCCGTGCGGGTTCAGGTTCAGCATAACGCTTTCGCTTGGCTTCCATGCAGCCAGAGTCCATTCAGCGGAACCGGCGCTGTTTTTACGCAGCCATTCGTTACCGAGATCGTCACCGGCTGCATTTTCCATCACCAGCTTCTTCTCAACAACGCTACCGACGCTGGAAGACAGGCAATAAAGCAGGAAGGACAGGGAAGTCGGGGTGTCGAGAGAAATGGTCAGCGTACCGGCATCGGTCGCGACAACAGCTTTCTCAACATTCTCAGGGGTCAGACCGAACTGGCCGATGATGAAAGCTGGGCCTTTGTTCATCATGATCGCGCGGTGCAGCGAGAACGCAGCATCTTCAGCGGTGATCGGATTGCCGGTCGCAAATTTTGCTTCAGGGTTGATTTTGAAAGTATAAACCTTACCTTCAGCATCAGCTTCCCATGAAGTGGCTACGCCGCCTTCAATCTTTTCAGGATTTTCAAAGCTCGGATGCACAAGACGCTGATACATGTTGTTGCAGATTTCGCTGCCGACAGCTTCAAAGCTCTCATGCGGATCGAGCGATGTCATGTTGTCCAGCTGCATGGCCACAACCAGAATGTCCTGACGACCGGCAGCGATCGCAGGCAACATGCCGGCATATGACAGGAACGGAACAGCAGCAGCGCCCGCCAAAAAATTACGTCTTGAAATCACGGTGATTTCCTCTTCCCTATCCGTAAACGCAAGAAACCGGCCGGGTTGCCCCTGCCAGTGGTTAAGTTTTCTAACAGCTTTGAAAATGAGTTATCTTCGCGGGAGATCGTCCACCGGACCGATTTTTGCCCGTTCCGATCCACCCGAAACTGCATCAAAACAATGTGTATAAGAAAACCGTCTAATGTCCGGTTCAGTTATCATGAAGCCCAATAACGCGGCCAATGCAGATTTTGCCAGTGGCTATGCATGGTTTGCATGCAAAATCTTGTTCAAAACTTTGTTATTTTCTAATTTAAATTAATATGCAGAAGAGGACTATCCCCTGCAAGAAAAGGCATTTGCAATTTGGTTGCAAAATGGTCAGTCTCGCAAATCACGCGACGACTTGTATTTCCGCGATGAAAAACCGCAGAATCGCAGGTGCCTCCCTGAAATCTCAGAGGAATACCGTTGCTAACGAGATGCAATAACAGGATTTAATCCGCTAAATGTTTCTGTTTGCGACATATTTTATGTCGCCAGCCAGAAAAGTAAGGTTCCCTTTCCCATGTCCAGTTCCTCAACGGCAGACAATTTCACCCCTGTCTTCGATGGCCATAATGACGTTTTGCTGCGTCTGTGGTCGTCAAGCAAAGCCAATCCGGTCGATCGCTTTATTGATGGCGAAAAGGTGGGTCATATTGATCTTCCGCGCGCTAAAAAGGGCGGCCTCGCAGGCGGCCTCTGCGCAATTTATGTGCCGTCCCCTTCGATGGAAAAAGATGCAAACGGCGATTATCCGACGCCGGAACACGACAGCGCCTTAAGAATCACCCTCGGCATGGCTGCGCTTCTGGCGAAGATTGAAGCGAAGTCCGCAGGCGGCTTGAAAATCTGCCGTTCTGCCGATGATATCCGCACGGCAATGGCCAATGGCGCATTTGCGTCAGTACTGCATATTGAAGGTGCTGAAGCCATCAGCGCTGATCTGGATGAACTTTATGTGCTGCATCAGGCAGGCCTGCGCACTTTGGGTCCGGTCTGGAGCCGTCCTAATATTTTCGCATATGGCGTGCCGTTCCGCTTCCCGAGCACACCGGATATCGGTCCCGGCCTCAGCGATGCGGGCAAGGCCCTGATCCGCGCCTGTAACGAGCTGAAAATCATGATTGACCTGTCGCACATGAATGACAAAGGTTTCTGGGATATTGCAGCGATCTCCGATGCACCGCTCGTTGCCAGCCATTCCAACGTGCACACATTGTGCACACACAGCCGCAATGTGACCGAAAAACAGATGGATGCGATCAAGGAAACCGGCGGCTTGATGGGCATCAATTTCGGCGTGTCCTTCTTGCGTGCAGACGGTCAGAAAATCACGGCCACACCGCTCAGCGAAATGGTGCGCCACATTGATTACATCATCAATCGTATCGGCGTTGACCATGTGGCTCTCGGCTCCGACTTTGACGGCACGACCATCCCGGATGCTCTGGGCAGCGCCGCTGACCTGCAGCTGCTGATCGCCGAATTGCGCAAAGCCGGTTACGATCAGGAAACCATCGA
>NZ_ANNO01000411.1:0-5982 GCF_000409565.1 Pseudochrobactrum sp. AO18b | reverse complement strand
TATACAGCGGAGGCCTTTTTCCTGATGTTAAGACGGCTGAGGCACCGGATATTGCAGCTTTGCTTTTTTACGTCCCAAACGCATAAACGGTTTCTCAATAATCAGATAAGAAATCTTCGCGCCGACAAGACTTGCAATAATAATTGCAACCACCGCCAGCGGAAAAGCCCAGCCACCCAAACCAAGCCGGTTGAAGACCGCCCAGCCCGCACCAACGACAAACATATGTGTCAGATAGAGCGAATAGGAACTGTCGCCAATTTGTACAAACAGATTACGCGGCGATAAAGTTTTGACCCAGCGATCCGTACAAAGCGCCGTTACAACAAGCAGCACGGATGCGGTCAGATAAGCAAGATTTTCGATAAACAGCGGCAACACCGTCAGATCAACACTGAACAGCAAACCAATGCTGAGCGTCACGAAAAACAACAATACCGGCAGGGAGTTGACGGAAAAATCACTCCAGAAACCGCGGCGCTGCATTTCAGCAAGCCATATACCGGCAAGAAACGGCATCAGATTAAAGTTAAGATAAAAAGCTGTAACACTGCTGTTTCGCTCAACAAAAAACGCACCTGCAATCAGCACGCCGAGTGCCAGACTCATAAAGACTGTGCGCCGCAAACTGCTCTCACACCACCAGAACAGAATAAAGATGAGATAGAAAAACATCTCATAATTGAGTGACCAGCCCGGCTTCAGCAAAGGGCGCCAATCATCAACAGTCCCCGGCACCAGTTCCGGAATAAAAGCGAGCGAACTAAACAAATAATATGGCGTAAAACTCGTCGACTTAAACAAGCTCGGCAAATAAACCGCGCAGAGCGCAAGAAATATTGTGCAGAGCCAGTAAAGCGGCACGATGCGTATAATGCGCCGCCACAAAAAAACTGCAGGTGCGAAGTCACGCGGATGAATATAGCTGATAATAAATCCGCTGATTACAAAGAAAATTGAAACACCAAAAGCACCCAAAACACCCAGTATCGGCGGCGGTTCAGCCATCGGATGCTGTAATGTGTGCCCGATAACGACCAGCAATGCCGCCAGGCCGCGCAAGATTTGCACAGAGCTGAATTTCCCACTCTGAATAACAGTGTTTGTCTGCATTTTCCTCACCCGATCACATTTATCAAATGCACGCACAGTCCGTTGCAGCGCATTTATTGTTTTTGTTCCGGCAAGGCTCCAAGCAAAAACACATTCAATATGCATTATTAAAATATAAATTTATAATTAAGCAAACTAATTAAATATAATCTCTAAATTGCCAAAACTATACTTCTATAATTATTCAATTTACCAATAGTCAATAGCGCAATATATACTTTAAATATCAATAATACGTATCATTACTTAATAATAATACAGAAAAACAAAACGCAAACATCAGAAATAATTACATTGCAACGATCTTTAAGAGCGGAAAATTTCATCACCCCGTGCCGTTTATGCAGTTGTAATCACGGGGTTTAGGTCTAAACTGCGCGCAAAATTTCTAAAAAACCGCATAAACAGCATGACAGGATGGGAACTATGGATCACGCGCTCAAATTTTATATCAACGGTGAATGGGTTGATCCGGCAATAAGCCCAATTACAACACTGGATGTCATCAATCCTGCAACCGAGCAGCCTTTTACCAAAATCGCAATGGGCACCGCTGCCGATGTCGACAAGGCAGTAGCCGCCGCCAAAACCGCTTTTGAAAGCTTCTCCGTCACCAGTAAAGAAGAGCGTCTCGCTCTGCTTAAGCGCATTCTCGAAATTTTCATCCGCCGCTCGGATGAAATCGGCGCCGCAATCTCGCAGGAAATGGGCGCACCGCTGGCCATGGCTAAGGCTGCACAGGCCGGTTCTGGCACTGCCCATCTGATGGAAGCAATTAAAGCCGCTGAAATTTTTGAATATGCCTATATGCAGGGCACAACCCGCGTTGTGCATGAACCGATCGGCGTGGTGGCAATGATCACCCCTTGGAACTGGCCGATCAACCAGATTGCCGCAAAAGTTGCACCAGCCATTGCTACCGGCTGCACAATGGTGCTGAAGCCTTCAGAAATTGCGCCGGTCAGTGCCATTCTGTTCGCAGAAATCATGGATGAAGCCGGTGTGCCGAAAGGCGTGTTCAACCTCGTTCATGGTGACGGTCCGACTGTCGGCGTCGCGCTTTCCGGCCATAAAGATGTGGATATGGTGTCCTTTACCGGCTCTACCCGCGCCGGTGTCAGCGTTGCACAGACCGCAGCACCGACCGTAAAACGTGTACATCAGGAACTCGGCGGTAAATCCCCGAACATTATCCTGCGCAGTGCCGATCTGGATAAGGCCGTGCGTACCGGCGTAACCCGTTGCTTCGGTAATAGCGGTCAGTCCTGTAATGCACCGACCCGCATGCTGGTACCGCAGGAAGCTATGGATGATGCGATTGCAATCGCCCGTGATGCAGCAGAAAAATTCCGCACCGGCGATCCGAATTCCGCCAATACCGATCTCGGTCCGGTCGTCAGCCAGTTGCAGTTCGACAAGATTCAGGATCTGATTCAGGCAGGTATTGATGAAGGTGCGGAACTGGTAACCGGCGGCACCGGCCGCCCTGCGGAACTCAATGCCGGTTATTATGTGCGCCCGACCATCTTTGCCCGTGTCGGCCATGATATGCGCATTTCCCGCGAGGAAATCTTCGGCCCTGTTCTGTCGATGATTGGCTATGATGATCTGGATGAAGCGGTCGAAATGGCCAATGATACGGTCTACGGCCTTGCGTCCTATATTCAGGGTGATCTGAAAGAAGCGCAGGCTTTGTCGAAACGTCTGCGCACCGGCAATGTCTATATTAATGATGCGCCATGGGACGGTGCGGCACCTTTCGGCGGTTACAAACAATCGGGCAATGGCCGTGAATACGGCGTTTTCGGCCTGCGTGAATTTGTCGAAATCAAAGGTATCGTCGGCTTTGAAGAATAAGCACCGGCTATAGAGAGATAAGAAATAGCGCGTCCGTCAAAAGACGCGCTGTTTTATATAATTGTTTTGATATATATCACATAAAGACTGACTATCTGCCGAAGCGCGCAACTGAGAGATACTCTCTCCGATGACAAAGCATGTCGCAGGCAGCGGATCACTCAAAATACGGCCAGCATATCCTGCCAGCAGATGCCTGCACTTATGCTGCATTCTCACATATAAGGCTGCTTCGTAAGGAGCGGCAGGTTAAACATGAACAAGTCACCCTCCGAAGCCGCGCCAATAAACGCAACCGGCCTGCTGCAAAGCACGCCTGAGACACAGAGAAAAGCGATTATCGCGCTTTTGCTTGGCGGGTTGCTCATCAGCTGTTCGCCTATTCTGGTGCGCTTTGCCGAAACCGGCCCGATTGTCACGGCTTTCTGGCGGCTGGCACTGGCGATTATCCCGATGCTGATCCTGAATAACCGGATGAAGCATGGCGTGGATCAGGTCAAACCGGCTTCTCTTGGTGATCTGGCAATCCTTGCCGTTCCAGGCATTCTGATCGGGCTGGAACTGGTGGTCTGGCATATTTCGCTGACCATGACATCCGTTGCCAATTCGACGCTGATTGTTAACCTGTCCCCGATTTTTGTAGCGCTTGGCGGCTGGCTGTTCCTGAAACAGAAAATCAGCCGGATTTTTATCAGCGGTCTTGTTATCGCAATTTTTGGTGTGCTGATCCTCAAAGGCGGCCCTGACCTTTCCGGCCACAGCAGCCTCAAAGGCGATGCCGTGGCTCTGGGCGCTGCTATTCTTTATGCCGCCTATATTCTGATGCTCGGCTTCACGCGCCGCCGTTTTTCCACCTCAACGATCATGCTCTGCACCACAATCAGTGCAACCCTGACTATTCTGCCGCTCGCATTGATTTTTGAAACGCAATATTTCCCGCTGACCTTGTTTGGCTGGGTTGTTGTCTGCGCCCTGGCATGGATGACGCAAGCCGCCGGACAAAGCCTGATTACATTTGCTATTGCATGGCTGCCGGTTGCGTTTTCTTCGCTCACACTTTTAATCCAGCCTGTTGTGGCAGCAATTCTGGCATGGATCCTCCTGTCAGAACCGCTGAGCATCTGGCAGATTTGTGGCGGCCTCATCGTCATCGCCGGCATTATGCAGGCAAGGCGCGGCTGACCACTTGTCGGCACGTTTATATGCATAGACATATCAAAGCACCCTGCAAAAACTGTGGCTGAAATACACAGGCGCAATTATTTTACGTTTTGGTCAAAAAAACTGTGAACATGACCTTGAACTTATTTAACGCTTGCTCCATATGAAGGTCACTTGCTGGCGCGCTTCCTCCCATTTCGCGTTGCAAGTGTTCCCCTCGAAGGCATCTAAATGTCTTCTTAAATTCAGCCGGGCTTTTTAGTCCGGCTTTTTTTCTGGCTGAATTGTGGATTTTCCACCCGTGAGCGGCAAAGAATCACCCTGCCCGCAGCATTTTCCTGAAATCACGAACTTTATGGCACGCAATTTTATTATCGCTTGTTTTGTGACAAACTCTTCGCCAAAATGTGTCTGCGCATAGAATTATGCGTGAATAGCTTTCGTAATTGTGCTTTTCTCTTTCGTATTAAATGTTATATGCGCTAAAACGAAAGAGCTTAATGGCAACCGCGGAACTCTTGGCTGAACGGCGTACACGCAACACCGGCGCAGCGATATTCCGCTTCATTGATCTTCAGGGACCTTCAGGGAGAAGTCATGTCCAAACGTCTGATGACTGTTTCAGTAGCGGCATTAACAATGTCCGTTGCATTCGCATCCAACGCATTTGCGGTTACCGAACTGCAATGGTGGCACGGTATGGCCGGCTCCAACAACGAAGTTGTTGAACAGCTCTCCAAAGAATTCAATGAAAGCCAGAGCGAATTCAAAATCGTTCCTGTTTATAAAGGCACCTATCCTGAAACTCTGAATGCGGGTATCGCTGCATTCCGCGCCAAGCAGGCACCGGCAATTCTGCAGGTTTTTGATGCAGGCAGCGGTGTGATGATGGGTGCTGAAGGCGCGGTTATGCCGGTTGCCGAAGTACTGGAAAAAGGCGGCTTCACATTTGATAAGTCAAAATACCTCGCCGGTATTACCGCTTATTATTCAAAAGCAGACGGCACCATGCTGTCCTTCCCGTATAATTCGTCTTCACCGATCCTCTATTACAACAAGGACGCTTTCAAAAAGGCCGGCCTTGATCCTGAAGTTGCGCCAAAAACATGGCCTGAAGTGTTTGAAGCAGCACGCAAGATCAAATCCAGCGGCGCAGCAGCCTGCGGTTATACATCTACATGGCTGACATGGATCCAGACAGAAAACTTCGCTGCATGGAACAATGTTCCTTACGGCACCAATGAAAACGGCCTTGCCGGTCTGGACGTAAAACTGGAAATCAATGCGCCTCTGTTCGAGCAGCATTTCCAGGGCCTGGCTGATCTCGCCAAAGACGGCGCGTTCCGTTACGGCGGCCGCACATCGGAAGCCAAGCAGCTCTTCACTTCCGGTGAATGCGCTATGCTGACAGAATCCTCCGGTGGTCTGGGCGATGTGGTTAAATCCGGCATGAATTACGGTATCGGCCAGCTGCCTTATTATGAAGGTGAAGGTCGTCCGCAGAACACTATTCCGGGCGGCGCCAGCCTCTGGGTATTCGGCGGCAAGAGCGATGAAGAATATAAGGGCATTGCCCAGTTCTTCAACTTCCTGTCCCAGACCAAGATTCAGGCTCGCCTGCATCAGGTGTCCGGCTATCTGCCGGTAACACTGGAAGCCTATGAAGAAACCAAGAAATCCGGTTTCTACGAAAAGAATCCAGGTCGTGAAACACCAATCCTGCAGATGATGGGCAAAGAGCCGACCGCCAATTCCAAGGGCGTACGTCTCGTAAACCTGCCGCAGGTACGTGATATTCTCAATGAAGAATATGAAGCGATGCTGGCCGGTAAACAGGATGCAAAAACTGCG
>NZ_ANNO01000410.1:0-4599 GCF_000409565.1 Pseudochrobactrum sp. AO18b | reverse complement strand
GCGGGGTTTTCTTCACTCTGCATATAAACCCATCTTCAGGATTGCGTTGAGGATTGGCTTATATGTCAGGGCACATTCCGGAAAAGTCTTACCGTCTCCGGAAGCGTGTAAAACGATCAGGCAGAGTATTTCATGATGTCCGCGCAGGACAGAAATGCTCTGAACTGACAGCACAGTCTCTGCCTGCCAAGAGCATCAGAAATTGTGTAACATTTCAAAAATCTTGCTGTGCCCCTTCAGCACCTTTTCGGTGTGTGGCGCTGCAATTTGAAGGAGATCTTTGTGCAGCGTGTTGTTTTTCCCAACAAGGTGCTACCCTATTTATTAGTTGCGCCGCAGCTCATACTCACATTCGTGTTCTTTTTCTGGCCGGCCAGTCAGGCTATTTATCAGTCGATGATGCGTGAAGATCCGTTTGGTCTGCGCAGCGCTTTTGTCGGTTTGAAAAATTTTCAGGCCTTGTTCGCCGATCCGAATTATCTGCATTCTTTCCAGATTACGATCTTCTTCAGTATTGCGACTGCTTTGCTGTCGATGGCTGTTGCCCTGTTTCTGGCAACCGCTGCGGAAAAAGTCGTGCGCAGTAAAAATCTGTACCGCACCCTGCTGATCTGGCCTTATGCCGTGGCACCAGCCATTGCCGGTATTTTGTGGCTGTTCATGTTTTCGCCCGCGATGGGAACACTGGCCTATCTGCTGCGCAATGCCGGTTTTGACTGGGATCCGCTACTGAAAGGCGATCAGGCGATGGCACTGGTTATCTTTGCCGCCTCGTGGAAACAGATCAGCTATAATTTCCTGTTCTTCGTTGCCGGTCTTCAGGCAATCCCGAAATCCCTGCTGGAAGCAGCGGCCATTGACGGCGCACGCGGTGTCAAACGGTTCTGGTCGATCACCTTCCCGCTTCTGGCACCGACCACGTTCTTCCTGCTGGTTGTGAATACTGTTTATGCGTTCTTCGACACATTCGGTATCATCCATGCGGTTACCGGAGGCGGCCCTGCCAAGTCCACCGAAACTCTGGTCTACAAAGTGTATAATGACGGTTTCGTCAATCTGAACCTCGGCTCCTCTGCAGCACAGTCCGTGGTGCTGATGGTGATCGTTATTGCCCTTACGGCGTTCCAGTTCCGCTTTGTTGAAAAGCGCGTGCATTATTCCTGAGGTCAGACAATGATTGAACGTAATCCTGTTACTATCGCAATCAGCCATCTGGCGCTGATTATCGGCATCATCATTGTTGCCTTCCCGATTTATTATACATTTGTGGCTTCAACCATGACGTCGGCGGAAATCCTCCGCCCTCCGATCCCGCTCTGGCCGGGTGACCACTTTATCGAAAACTACCGTGATGCGATGACCGGCGGTGTCGAACGCACCGTAGGTGTGAGCCTTGAACGTCTGCTGTTCAACTCGACAGTTGTAGCGCTGGCGATTGCCATCGGTAAGATCATCATTTCTTTCACCTCTGCTTTTGCGATTGTGTTTTTCAACTTCCGCTTCCGCATGGTGTTCTTCTGGATGATCTTCATCACGCTGATGCTGCCGGTGGAAGTGCGTATTCTGCCGACCTATAAAGTGATCGTGGATCTCGGACTGATCGATACTTATGCCGGTCTGACATTGCCATTAATGGCTTCAGCAACGGCGACATTCCTGTTCCGCCAGTTCTTCCTGACTATTCCGGGAGAGCTTGTGGAAGCAGCCCGCATCGATAATGCCGGACCGTGGCGCTTTATGAAAGACATTCTGCTGCCGCTGTCCAAAACCAATATTGCAGCACTTTTTGTTATTCTGTTCATTTTCGGATGGACACAATATCTCTGGCCTCTGCTGGTCACCAATGATGCAAAGATGAACACAATCATCATCGCATTGCGCAAAATGGTGGACTTCGCCGATGCCGCAACACCATGGCATTTTGTGATGGTGACAACGATCCTTGCGATCATCCCTCCGATCATCGTCGTGGTTCTGATGCAGCGATGGTTCGTCAAAGGTCTTGTTGAAACGGAAAAATAATGGCCCGCATTTCTCTTCAAAATGTAAAAAAAGTCTATGGCGGTCATGTCGAGACCATTAAAGGCATCTCGCTGGAAATCGCCGATGGTGAATTGGTTGTTCTGGTCGGCCCTTCCGGCTGCGGCAAATCCACTTTGCTGCGCATGATTGCCGGTCTGGAAAGCATTACTTCCGGTACTGTCTCAATCGCTGACCGCGTGGTCAATGAGCTGGAACCGGCAGAACGCGATATTGCGATGGTGTTCCAGAATTATGCGCTCTATCCGCATATGACTGTGCGTCAGAATCTGGCCTATGGTCTGAAGAACCGCAACACGCCAAAAGCCGAGATTGAACAGCGCATTACCAAAGCCGCCAAGGCACTGGAAATCGAGCAGTTTCTGGAGCGTAAACCGCGCCAGCTTTCCGGTGGTCAGCGTCAGCGCGTTGCCATGGGTCGTGCGATTGTACGTGAGCCTGCTGCGTTCCTGTTTGACGAGCCGCTCTCCAATCTGGATGCCAAGCTGCGCGTGCATATGCGCGTGGAAATCAAGCGTCTGCAGCGTTCCCTCGGCGTGACAAGCGTTTACGTAACCCATGACCAGATGGAAGCCATGACACTGGCCGATCGTCTGGTGGTGCTCAATGCCGGTCATATTGAGCAGGTCGGCACACCGATCGAGCTTTATGAAAAGCCTGCAACAACCTTTGTTGCAACTTTCATCGGTTCGCCGTCGATGAACCTGCTGTCCTGCAAAGATGCTTCCGGCAAAGATGCACCATGGATGCAGCAGCTCAGCTCGGTTGTACCGGCCGGCACTGCAACTGTCGGCGTGCGTCCGGAAGGCTTTATGCTTGGCACAGAAAATGCGGCCTTCACCACGGATGTGACTGTTGATGCCGTCGAACTCGTGGGTGCGGAAAGCTATGTCCATGCCCGTCTTGCAGATGACACAGCCATCATCTTCAGCGTTGCCGGACGCAGCACGATTGCAAGTGGTGAAGTGCTGAAAGTCAGTGCAGCAAAATCCGCCCTCCATTGCTTCGACAAGGATGGCAACCGTATTGAACTGACCGTTTGATGTTATGAAATTGGTGATCCCGAAAGCAATTTCGGGATTATTGTCGCCGATGCCTGCGCTTGCTGGCAATCGGCGACACCATGATAATCATGCCCCCGTATGAACTCTCATGGCTACCCTGTTCGGGAATCCCAAGAAGTTTGCAATCAGATTGCTGCTTCTTTGTAAGAAGCTTAACTTTTTAATGCGCCATAATTAAATTTATAATTTTGATAGAGCACATCATAAATATTCATAATGCGGCTATCTCTAAATTATCATGTGTTTATAAAGGGAATGCCGGAAATAAGTGCCCTGACATAGCGCTTTTTCTGAAAATAGCCGTTTAATGATACGCGCGGAAATGATTGCGGATGCTGCAAACAAGCTGCATTCAGCATCGCGGGTTGCGTTGTCACAGCCACTGCAAAGTCCGACTCACGCGCCGCAGCAAAAGTATTTTCACTCACCGCGGTCTTCCACCCATATGGATAGGAAAATGATTGCGGAGCCACGCCCAATTCATCTTTCAGCCATTGTGCGGATGTTTCAATCTCATATTTCATACGCTGACGATCAACGCGGCTGAGATTAATATGGCTCACCGTATGCGCACCAAAATGCACCAACCCGTTGTCACACTCCTGCAAGACCCGCAATTCCGACACGTCCATCGTCAGATCACGCGTAAGGCGTAACGGGTCAATGCCGCTCTGCGCAGCGAGATCCGCAATATGGCTCACCGCTTCATCTTCATCATGACTGTCGACATAACAGGCGAAGCGGGCAAAAGCCTTTGTCTTCTCCCATCGCGTTTTTAACGGCAAGGTTTTGGCGCCTGCGCCGAAATCAAATGTCAGACTGTCTTTGTCACGCAGGATTTGTTCAATAACTTCCCACCACAGAATATTCTTACGTTCTGCAAAGCCCGACGTGATGTAAATTGTATAGGGGATATTATAACGCCTGAATATCGGAGCAGCGTAATCCGCATTATTCCGGTAGCCGTCATCCAGCGTAAAACAGACATAGCGCTTATTTTCAGGATTATTCGCCAGCAGCTCCGGCAAATCATGCACATGCACAGGGATCATTCCTGCCTGCAGAACTTCCTGTATCGCCTGTTCCAGAAATTGCGGCGTGACCGAGAGAATTGCATTAGGCGAGAAATGCTGCGCGGCGTTTTCCGGCCGTACATGATGCAGCGTAAAAATCAGGCCGTTTTGAGCAGCAGACGGCAGGATTTTACCCAGATGCAGCGCGGAGATCGCATCCAGCCCTGCACGGATAACGGAGTATTTCAGCAGACGTTTTGCTTCATGCAATCCGTATATCATCCTGTCTGTCACCAGCCGAAAATATTCAAAGAAGAGCTGCGATATTATAAGCCCATATCGCAGCTTTAAATCTTGTATATTTTACAAGCGGTAAGACGGAGTTAACGGCAGGCTCCGTTGCGCATATTTTCATAACCGGCATTGCGCGCGACACAGGCATTCGGAAATGTCTGGCTGCGGCCGCGGCTGGTGGCACAAAC
>NZ_ANNO01000409.1:0-8529 GCF_000409565.1 Pseudochrobactrum sp. AO18b | reverse complement strand
GCCCCCCCGGCTCCCTGACGGGCGACCCGGCCGCATAGCTCCGCCGGGACGATCAGGATGTTGCTGCCACTGCGGTGGGCGCGATTGTGACGGCCTGCATTCGCCATTGCTGATAATGCGATAGCCCTCGGCGCGCGCCTGACAGCTATTGCCCAATGTACGGGTTTTTCCGTTACGCACGCCGCAGACCGGTGCATATTCCATCGTGCACATTTGCGGACGATCCGGCCGGATTGGCGGGCGCTGCGGCCTGCCCTCATCAACTGAAACACTGCAAGCGGAAAGCACCATCAAGGCTGCCAGTGGTGCAGCAAGATGTTTTAAATGCGATAAAACAGAATAACCCATCATTGCACCTCATTTTTAACCGGACAGAACTGCCGCAATACTATCGCTCTTATAACAATGCGCAATAAAAAAGCTCAGAGACTTGCGCCCCTGAGCTTAATTTAATTCCGGAACAGATCAAAATCAGAAAATCTGACGTTCGCCCTGCTCATCACGGATCCAGGTAGTCAGGCCGATTTTGCTCATCTGAGCGAGGAACGGACGCGGATCAAGTTCTTCAACATTGACCATTGTCTTGGCATCCCACTCACCGGTCGCAACCAGCATGGCAGCCGCTACCGGCGGAACACCGGCAGTGTAGGAAATACCCTGTGAACCAACTTCATTATAGGCATCCTTATGGTCTGCCACATTATAAATGAAGACTTCACGGTCTTTGCCGTCTTTGCTGCCTTTAACCAGATCACCGATACAGGTCTTGCCGGTATAATCCGGCGCCAGTGATGACGGATCAGGCAGTACAGCTTTGACCACTTTCAGCGGAATAACTTCCAGACCTTCAGCGGTTTTAACCGGCTGTTCGGACAACAGGCCAAGATTGTTCAGCACGGTAAAGACGTTGATGTAATGATCGCCAAAACCCATCCAGAAGCGCACATCCGCACCCTCGATATTGAGTGCCAGTGAATGCACTTCATCATGGCCGGTCATATAGGCTTTCTGCTTGCCGACGACAGGAAGATCATATTCCTTGCCCACTTCAAACATCTTATTGACCTGCCATTCACCCTTCTGCCACGAGTAAACGCGACCGGTGAATTCACGGAAATTGATTTCCGGATCGAAATTGGTGGAGAACCAACGGCCATGGGAACCGGCATTGATATCGATGATATCAATATCGGTGATCTTGTCGAAATACTCGTCCTGAGCCAGACGGGCATAGGCGTTCACAACACCCGGGTCGAAGCCGATACCGAGAATAGCAGTAATACCTTTTTCAGCGCAAAGCTCGCGGCGCTTCCATTCATAGTTTGCATACCACGGCGGGGTCTCACAAATCTTGTTCGGTTCTTCATGGATAGCGGTATCCATGTAAGCCACGCCGGTCTCGATACAGGCCTGCAGCACCGACATATTGATGAAAGGCGAACCGACATTAATCACGATCTGTGAATTTGTCTTGGTAATCAGTGCCTTAGTGGCTTCAATATCCAGAGCATCCAGTGCATGGGCTTCCAATACGCCCTCGACCTTCATACTTTTCTTTTCACGAACGCTTGCGACCATATCATCGCATTTTGATTTCGTTCGCGAAGCAATGTGAATATCACCCAGTACATCGTTGTTCTGCGCACATTTATGCGCCACAACCTGCGCCACGCCTCCGGCACCAATAATCAGGACATTTTTTTTCATTTCACGCGGTACGCTCCATAGTAGCCTTTTCGGCATAATCACAAATTTTTTCCGATGATGATTATGCACTAATCAATGATACGCCCTGTACAGATTGCTCCGCACAAAGCGCATCGGTTGCATTTTATAGTATCTGCCTCAGGAAAGGGCGGCAGCAAAGTCGTCAAAGGTAAACTCTTTGACAAGCTCTTCAGTTCCGTCGAGCTGACGGACAACGATGGATGGCATTTTAACGCCGTTAAACCAGTTCTTCTTGACCATTGTATAACCGGCCGCATCCTGAATGGAGAGACGGTCACCGATCTGCAACGGTTTTTCAAAACGGAATTCGCCGAAAATATCACCGGCAAGGCAGGACTTGCCGCAGATCATGATTTCATGATCACCTTTATTCGGCTCCAGTTTGGCGGTCTGACGATAGATCAGCAGATCGAGCATATGAGCTTCAATCGAGCTGTCGACAATCGCAAGATTTTTGCCGTTGAACAGCGTGTCGAGCACGGTCACTTCCAGCGTGGCTGACTTGGTAATCGCAGCTTCACCCGGCTCCAGATAGACCTGTACACCATATTTTTCGGAGAAAGCTTTCAGACGTGCGCAGAACTGATCCAGCGGATAGTTTTCGCCGGTAAAGTGAATACCGCCGCCAAGACTGACCCATTTCACACGGGAAATCAGATGGCCAAAACGCTCTTCAATAATGCCGAGCATTTCATCAAAACGGTCGAATTTATCGTTCTCACAATTGTTGTGGAACATGAAGCCCGAGACTTTATCCATCACGGTTTCGATCTTCGCAGCATCCCATTCGCCAAGACGGCTGAACGGACGTGCCGGATCGGCCAGTGAGAAGTCGGAAGTGGAGACCTGCGGGTTCACACGCAGACCACGAATGTGGTTTCGGGATACTTCTTCAAAACGGGTCAGCTGGCCAATGGAATTGAAGATGATCTTGTCACTGTTCGCGAGCACATCTTCAATTTCATCATCCGCATAGGCAACACTATAAGCATGTGTTTCGCCGGCAAATTTCTCTTTGCCAAGGCGCACTTCATAGAGCGAAGACGATGTTGTACCGTCCATATATTCACTCATCAGATCAAACACGGACCATGTGGCAAAACATTTCAGTGCCAGCAGCGATTTCGCGCCGGACTGCTCACGCACATATTTAATCTTTTCCAGATTTGGCAGAAGTTTGGTCTTATCAATGAGGTAATACGGGGTCTTGATCGTCAATTCGTTTGTCCGGTCCGTTACTGTTACGTGTTTTGGCGGGGAAATTTATCCTGTTAACAGGAGACCGCGCGGCAAGACTGCCGGACTGCGGTAGCTTTCTTTACTGCATAATCTTCAAAATCGAAACTGATTTTATAAATTTATACAGATCGCAATATAAAAAACCTCCGTCCGCCTGTGCTTTGGGTGTCAGATTATATCTGCCTTTATATAGGGGCTTAATATGACGGTTTAAATAAGGGCTGACAAAGCTTTGCCGTAATCGCTTTTTGTGCCCGCAAATATGCGGCCATTATCGAAAAAGTTCAAAAAAATTGCCAGTGCGGTTGGCAGCCCCGCAATCCTGACGGATAATACAGCATTCTTTCGACCCGATCAAAACCAATGATATGAGGTAATCGAATGTCCCTTACCCGCAGAAATATCTTCAGCCTTGCCACGGCTGCAACACTCACCGGCCTTGCTGCGCCGCAGATTTTAACCCGTGCGGCCTTTGCTGATGTACCGCTTTCCGGTGTCACATCACCCGGTTTTCACCGTTTCATGCTCGGTGATTTTCAGATCACAGTCTTGCTTGATGGCCTGCGCGCCGGTGAAGCCCCGCAAAAAACCTATGCCATCAATCAGCCGGAAGAAGCGGTTGCAGACTTGTTGAAAGCCAATCTTCTGCCTGCTGATCGTTTCGTCAACGGATTTACACCGACACTGGTCAATACCGGCTCCGAACTGATCCTGTTTGATACCGGCATGGGTGCCGCTGCCCGTGAAAACGGACAGGGAAAATTACCGGCAATGATTGAAGCTGCCGGTTACAAACCGGAACAGGTCACTATTGTAGTACTCACCCATTTCCACCCTGACCATATTGGCGGGTTAATGGAAAACAGTGCTCCCGCCTTTGCCAATGCGCGCTATGTTACAGGGCAGGCAGAATATGATTTCTGGACCAGTCCTGACCGTGCAGGCACACCGGCCGAAGGCGTGCAGAAAATTGTTCTCGCCAATGTCAAACCGCTGGCAGACAAAACCAGTTTTCTTAAAGACGGAGATGCTGTTGTTTCCGGTATTACGGCACTGGCTGCTTTCGGCCATACACCCGGCCATATGGCTTTCCGCGTTGAATCCGGTGGTAAGCAGATCATCCTGATTGCCGACACGGCCAATCATTTCGTCATCACATTGCAAAGACCGGAATGGCATGTGGTTTTTGATGCCGACAAAGAAATGGCGGCTGCAACCCGCAAGCGCATCTTTGATATGATCGCTTCGGAACGCCTGCCATTTATCGGTTATCATATGCCGTTTCCGGCTATCGGCTATTTGCAGGCGATGGATCAGGGGTACCGGTATGTTCCTGAGAGCTATCAGCTCGATTTATAATAAAGAACAAGAGCTATCAGCTCGACTTATAGAGGCGCGCAGCAAAATAAATCACGCTGTTTTTCATCAACAGCGTGATTTTACATGAAATAGGTAGCGATGCGCTTGCCTTCGACATCCTGCACTTTGAACACGGTGCCATAGATGGATTCCAGCACCACAGGACAAACGATTTCTTCCGGCGTACCCTGACAGAAGAGCTTGCCGTGCTGCATTGCAACAATATGGTCGGAATAGCAGGATGCGAAATTAATATCATGCAGCACAACGACAACCGTCTTGCCCAGATCATCCGCCGCTTTGCGCAAGAGTTTCATCATCTCGACAGAATGTTTCATGTCGAGATTATTCAGCGGCTCGTCAAACAGCGTATAATCCGTGTCCTGACACAGCACCATTGCCACATAGGCACGCTGACGCTGACCACCGGACAACTCATCAAGAAAACGATCAGCCAGATCATTCAGATTCAGATATTGAATAGAACGCGCCACGAATTGCGCATCTTCTGCAGTCGGCCTGCCTTTGCTGTAAGGATAACGGCCGAAGGTCACCAGATCGCGCACAGTCAGGCGCGCGGTCATGTGATTTTCCTGACGCAGGATCGACAAACGCTTGGCCAGCACATCGCCGGCAGTGCGCGCCACATCCATATTGTCCACCAGCACCTGCCCCTGATCAGCCGGAATAAGACGGCTGATCATCGATAACAGCGTGGATTTTCCCGCGCCATTGGGGCCGATAATTGATGTGATACCGCCGGATGGCAATGTCAGGGAGACATCATTCACCACCAGAGTTTCGCCATAGGTTTTACTGACGGCTTTGACCTCGATCATCGGGCAACTCCTCGTACCAGCATCAGAATAAAGAACAGACCACCGACAAATTCGATCACAATACCCAATGCGGTGTTGAAAGCGAAAACGCGCTCGAGAATGAGCTGCCCGCCGACAAGAGCAATCACAGCCAGCAACACAGCAGCAGGTATTGTGTAACGGTGACGGGTAACCGGCATAATCATATAGGCCAGATTGGCCACCAGCAGTCCGAAGAAAGTGACGGGCCCCACCAAGGCAGTGGACACCGAAACCAGCACAGCCACCATCATAAGAATGATCATTGTTGTGCGCTTGTAATTAATACCCAAGCCGATGGCTGTCTCGCGCCCAAGTGATAGAATGTCGAACCGGTGGCCGATACGCCATGCCGCGACAGAAACCAGCCCGACAACAAGGGATGAGAGGCCGAGCAATTGGCTGTCAATCGTGTTGAATGATGCAAATAACCGGTCCTGCAACACCACAAAATCATTCGGATCGATAATGCGCTGCATAAAGCCGGTGCCGGAGCGGAAGAATACGCCGAAAATAATCCCCACCAGCATCAAAAGATGCAGCGAGCGCCCCTCACCGGCAAACAGCCAGCGATAGAGCAGACCGGAAAAGCCCATCATCAAAGCGATTTCAACCAGAAACATCAGCTTCGGATTGGCCATTGAAACCGCATGAGCACCCAGCGAGAACACCAGCACCGTCTGCAACAGCGCATAAAGCGCGTCAAAGCCCATGATGGAAGGTGTGAGAATCCGGTTATTGGTAATGGTTTGAAACAAAACCGTCGACAAAGCGATGGAATAGGCCACCAAAATCATAGCCGCGAGCTTGGTGCCGCGAAACGGCAAGACAAAGCTCCAGCTGCCCTTGGCACCAATGGTCATGAAAGCCGCCATCGCAATCAGTGCCAATGCACCAAGCAAGATCAGCCGTTTCACAGCGCTTCTGCGATTGGCCGGATTTTCAACCGGCAACGTGCCTTCACTGTGCACCGGATAAATTGTTTCATGCACCACGGGCGGACTTCCTTAAAACGAGATACAGGAAGAAAGCACTGCCCAGCACGCCAAGAATTGTACCGACAGGAATTTCATAAGGCGCGTTAATCGTGCGGCCGATCATATCGCAGATCAGCACCAGCCCTGCACCAAGCAGCGCAATCCACGGCAGCGAACGGCGCATACTGTCGCCCATCACCATGCTCACCACATTCGGCACAATCAGACCGAGAAACGGCACAATACCAACAGTCGTCACCACGCAGGCCGTGACCATGGAGACAATGGTCAGCCCCAAAGTCATCACGCGGCGGTAATTCAGACCGAGATTGGTGGTAAATGCCTCGCCCATACCCGCAACAGTA
This sequence comes from Pseudochrobactrum sp. AO18b, assembly GCF_000409565.1. Taxonomy (NCBI): domain Bacteria; kingdom Pseudomonadati; phylum Pseudomonadota; class Alphaproteobacteria; order Hyphomicrobiales; family Brucellaceae; genus Pseudochrobactrum; species Pseudochrobactrum sp. AO18b. Next base: position 2,004 of record NZ_ANNO01000409.1, on the reverse strand, counting down.
AAACGGTCAGCGGCAATATAGGCGGCAATGGTCAGGCCGAAAGACAGCCATAACAGCTCATAGCGCCCGCGCAGCACGGCAGAAAAATCACCCGTCGTCCATGCGCCCATGGATTGCAGCAAATCAAAACGATAGGCAAAAAATGTGGTGATTGCCGAGATCACACCGCCGAGCATAATGCCGACAAGCGGTACAATCACCGGCGAGCGCAGCGGAATCTGACGCAAAATCAGCATGAACAGCGCAGTGCCTGCGAGTGCAAAACTGGTTGCAACCAGCATTTTGCCAAAGACCGGCAAACCGGGTGCAAGGATCATCACGGTGAGAATACCGAGTGAGGCAGAATCCACCGTACCGGCCGTTGACGGCTCTACGAAACGGTTGCGTGCGAGAATTTGCATGATTGTGCCGGAGACGGCCATGCCTGCACCGGCAAGGATCAGCGCAAGCGTGCGTGGAATGCGGGTCTCCACCAGTACAAATTGCGCACGCCGTGCGGTCTCATCGCCGAACAGGCTTTGTAAAGACACGTCGCTCACCCCGATAAACAGACTTATCAGGGCAAGAAGAACCAGCAGGCATGTTGCAGCGATCAGTTTCACAAGGCGGCAACCGTTCTAGGCGCATCCCAAAAACGGAACAGGATGCACAGACACACAACAAGCTATTCCGCAGACAGAGAGGCTCTGACAATTGCGGTCAGCGGCGGGCATAATACAGGACAAACAAAAGGCAGCAGTGACAATGCATTGCCGCCTTTTTTGATATCCTTGCAGACAATCCGGATGCTTTAACCTGAAAGAACCGGCGGGGTAAAGTCAAAACACGACATATTTACTCCGCTTATCCGTAAAGCCGTCCGGAATCTTATTTTCGCAGGCTTATTTCTTTAAACCGGCAATCAGTTCATCCACAATATTGCCCATCGAGGTCAGACCGCTAGCATTGAGATACCATGCGGAACCGTCCAGATAGATGACCTGCTTGTTCTTCCAGGCATTGGTCTGGGCAACCACAGCATTGTCGAGGAATTTCTCGGCAGCCACACCTTCACGGCCGATCGCTGCGTCACGGTCGATCACATAGAGCCAGTCTGGATTCTTTTCGAGGATATATTCGAAGGAGATCGGCTGGCCGTGACCGCCCGGCTTGATATCATCAGCAGCAGGCTTCACACCGAGATCGTCATAAAGCACACCAAAGCGCGAGCCCGGACCATAGGCGCTGATCTTACCACCGGTTGTCAGAACCAGCAGACCGGTGCCTGCTTTTGTAGTCAGCGCTTTCAGCTCGTCTTTTTTGGCATTCAGCTTGGTCAGCGCATCTTCAGCTTCTTTGTCTTTGCCGAAAATATTGGCCAGAGTGCGAACATTGTCTTCCGAGCTTTTTACGAAATTTGCAGCGTCGGCAGTCAGGTCAACTGTCGGCGCGATTTTTGCCAGCTCAGCATATTTGGCGGCGGAGCGACCACCAACAATAATCAGATCCGGCTGCGCAGCGTTGACAGCTTCATAATCCGGCTCAAACAATGTACCAATCTTGATATATTCATCGGCATCATATTTGGTCAGGTAATCCTGCTTTTTGATGGTCGGAACACCCAGAACCTTAACGCCCAATGCATCCAGCGTATCAAGGGATGAAAGGTCAAAAGTGATAACCTTCTGCGGAACATCCGGCAGTTTGGTTTCACCCTGTGCGTGTTTCACGGTGACTTCACCGGCAAGAGCAGCGCCTGCAAACATTAGGGCACCGGCAGCGATGCTTGCGAAAAGTCCTGTCATCCGTTTCATTGCTTTTCCTCTTCAATAGCCTGATTTATCCGGCAGATTTTCGAAATTTCACGTATCAGTCTTCAACATGGTCATGGCCGCCGATACGACCCGGACGCCAGTAACCTTCAGAAGCGATCTGCTCGCGGGTCAGGCCGCGCGAGATCAGATTCTGGCGCTGCTTGCGCACATTGCTGGTTTCACCGATCAGAATGGCATGGCCACGGCCATG
>NZ_ANNO01000408.1:0-4286 GCF_000409565.1 Pseudochrobactrum sp. AO18b | reverse complement strand
TCCGGCTCGTCCGCTTTTCGGCGAGACATAAATCAAATCTGTAGTGCCGCCGGTTGCGGCACAGCTTTTGAGATCAAGGCCGAAGCCCAGCTCTTCCAGCAACATCAGTTCAAAACGCAGCAACAGTTCACCGGCAGCAACCGGCGTGTCACAATGCTCCAGCAAGAGCTGCAATGTTTCATAGAGATTTTCGTGCGGGTCGCGCTCCGGCAGCAAGCGCAAATGCGCTGCGGCCAGCTGAATAGCAAACAGCGCCACCGGCAGATCAATCAGCCGCGCTGCGGAAAAGCTCAGAGGCTCGATCTGGTAAGACCCCAGATGCTCATCGAGTCGCGCCCACCAATGTAGCGAAACATGATTGCCGACCTGCAGCATCGGCTGCATACGTTTGGAGCGGCCACCGCGCACCACACCCATATGGCGGCCATGGGCACGGGTCATCACCTCCACAATGGCACTGCTTTCACCGTGCCGTCTTGTGCCGAGAATGATGCCCTCGTCGCGCCACTCCATAATCAGTTAACCTCAGGAATTCGGGAATTCCAGCCCCATTTCACGGTAACGCTCAGGGTCATTGCCCCAGTTGTCACGCACTTTCACGAACAGGAACAAGTGAACCGGCTGCTCGAGAATAGCAGACATTTCCTTGCGGGATGCCTGACCGATTGCCTTAATCGTCTCACCTTTATGGCCGAGAACAATCTTCTTCTGGCTGTCGCGCTCGACATAGACCACCTGCTCGATACGCACCGAACCGTCTTTGCGCTCTTCCCACTTTTCGGTTTCTACCGTCGAGGAATAAGGCAATTCTTCATGCAAGCGCAAATAGAGCTTCTCACGGGTCACTTCCGCTGCCAGCTGGCGCATCGGCATATCAGAAATCTGATCTTCCGGATAATACCAAGGGCCGTAAGGCATTTGGGCAACCAGATATTTCAGCAGATCTTTACAGCCCGAACCATTCAGCGCCGAAATCATGAAAGTGCTTTCAAATTTCACTTTCTCATTGGCGGCCTGTGCCAGTTCCAGCAGCTTTGGCGGGTCAACACGATCAACTTTGTTGAGGATCAGAATCTTTTTCTGATGCGTGTTTTCAACACTGGCCAGCAAAGCCTCAGCGGATTCATTCAGACCGCCCTGTGCATCAAGCAGGATCAGCACCAGATCGGCATCACGGGCACCGCCCCAAGCGGTTGTGACCATAGCGCGGTCAAGACGGCGCTTCGGCTTGAAGATACCCGGTGTGTCAACCAGCACGATCTGTGTCTGATCTTCAGTGATAATGCCACGCACCAGAGCACGGGTGGTCTGCACCTTATGGGTCACAATCGACACTTTAGTGCCGACTAAACGGTTCACCAAAGTGGATTTGCCCGCATTCGGCGCACCAATCAGCGTCACGAAACCCGAACGGGTCTGTGCTTCTGCTGTGGTTGCGCTATCACCCTGCGGATGGTTGATTTCAGTCATTTTTATCTCTTTTAAGCCAAGCGCTGTATCGGAAATGCTCTGAAGAACCTGCGCAGGTTTAACGAGCTCTATTTAAGTTTAGCGCACATCTTATTCCGAAAACCGGTTTCCACTTTTCGGGATGTGCTTAAGTTTAGCGCAAATACGGAAACTTTATAAGATCAGTTATTTCTGCCAGACACCTTGGCGGTGCAGCAGATTTTCAGCGGCATCCTGCTCGGCAATACGTTTGGAACGTCCTGTTCCGGTTGCCGGCTGAAAACCGGAAATTGCTACTTCCACCACAAAGACAGGCTCATGGTCGGGACCAGTGCGGCTGACAATGCGGTAAACAGGTTGCAGTTTGCCTTGCTGTTTACCCTGCTGATGTGCCCATTCCTGCAACTCAGTTTTAGCATCACGGCGCGCCGCATCGCTCACTCTGGAACGTGGCTCCCAGTATTTCAGCACAAAACCACGTGCAGCTTCCAAGCCACCATCCAGATAAATCGTGGCAATCAGTGCTTCAATCACATCGGCGCGCACATTGAGCAGGCGCTTGTCATTGAGGCTTTTGATGTCGGAACCGGTTTCAATCAGATCACCCAGACCGATTTCATCAGCAACAGATGCACAGCCCTCAGCGCTGACCAGCGCATTCAGGCGCACGGACAACTCACCTTCCGGCGCATCGGGAAAAGCCGCAAACAGCATTTCCGCAATAATCAGTCCTAGAACGCGGTCACCGAGAAATTCCAGACGCTCATAATTGGAGCCGGATTGCGGCCGTGCGCTGGAATGTGTCAATGCGCGCTCAAGGCGCGCATGATCGACAAAGCTATGACCGGTTTTTTCTTCCAGTATTTTTATACGCTGGCGATCAGAAACCATTATCAGGCTCCTGACCGGCAGCTTTATTGTTGTTTAATTTCGTCAAAACACACATCAGTTATTTGTCGTTACAACGGATTTAGGATTTTCCGTTGCTCCGACCCAGTTCAGCAAGCGGTCGAACCGCAGATTGGTTGGCCAGCGCCACAGTTCCAGCGGGCTGTATTTTCCGGAAATGGAGAAGAAGATCACATTGGCGCGGCCAACAAGATTTTCATAAGGCACATAGCCTACAGAATAGCGGCTATCCAGCGAGTTATCGCGATTGTCACCCATCATGAAATAATGACCGGCAGGTACCTCGAATACACGCGTATTGTCGCCCATAGCATTCGGGTTCACGTCCAGCGTTTCGTAAGAAATGCCATTCGGCAATGTCTCGCGATAAACTTCAATCGGACGATTTTCATCGGTCACGTCAGGATTGGCAATCTCGCCAACCTTCTCGCGCTGCACTGCCACATCATTGATATAAACAACGCTGTCGCGCACCTGAATCTTGTCGCCAGGCAAGCCGATTACGCGTTTGATATAATCAATATTGGTATCGCTTGGCAGCTTGAATACGACAACATCACCGCGCTTCGGCTCAGCACCCCATATGCGGCCTTCAAACAGATCCGGTGACAGCGGCAGGGAATATTTCGAATAGCCATAGGCATATTTGGAAACGAACAGATAATCACCTTCCAGAAGCGTCGGACGCATCGAGCCTGACGGAATGCTGAATGGCTGAAACAGCAAGGTACGGATCACAAGTGCCAGCAGCAAAGCCTGCACAATAATACTGACGAGTTCACCAACACCGCCGGACTTTTTCACTTCATTCTTGTTAGACAAGCTGGGTTTTCTCCGCTTCTGCGCGTTTATTGTGCGACTCTTAACCTCTACAAAGCCATGAAGCAATCATGAACTCGCAACTCAAAGGACTGCGCCCCGCCTGCGTTGCATAAAACCCGCATCCTATGCCGGTTTTTGAGTAAAAAAGCCCATACCGGCTCTTGATATTTTCGTTTGCGATTCACGACTGAAATGCCGACAGCTTTGAGCCTGAAAATTGTTCAAATTATTGCATTTACCGGCTCTATCGCTCTGGTTATCACCAAACAGACATGATGTATTCTCTGGCGTAATGTTCATAAATCAGCGCCCGAATGCCGTTACAAAACGACGATCGAACGCTGCATAAAACGCACGGGAATAAACATAATCATGTCTCAGCCAGTGGAAATCCGTCTCTTCACAGCACAGGATAAAGCAGCATGGCTGCCTTTATGGAAAGCCTATCAGGATTTTTATAAGACCAGCATTGCCGACAACGTCACCGATTTAAGCTGGCAAAGATTGCTGGATGCGAATGAACCTATGAATGGTGCGCTGGCAATTATTGAGGGTAAGATTGCCGGTTTTGTACATTATATCCGCCACCGATCCACATGGTCGACAGGCGGTTACTGCTATTTGCAGGATCTCTACGTTAATCCGGATGTTCGCGGCAAAGGCCTTGGCCGCGCACTGATTGAGCATGTTTATCAAGCTGCAGCGGAAGCAGACTGCTCACGCGTCTACTGGCTGACCCATGAGACCAATACGGATGCGATGGTGCTCTATGACCGCGTTGCCGATAAATCCGGCTTCATTCAATATCGCAAAATGCTGTGATGTGTGAAAGCGCCCGTGATTGTGCGGGCGCTGCTTTTAAGCCGGTACGGCTTCAATAATCACAAAAGCCTGCGCCATCGGATATTCATCCGTAATACTCAGATGCACAACAGGCTTCATGCCTTCCGGCATCATGGATTGCAGGCGAACTTCAGCGCCATTGGTGAGGTGCATCGTCGGCTTACCTGAGGGCAAATTAATCACTTCCATGTCCCGCCAGAAAACACCATGAGACAGACCGGTACCCAGAGCTTTGGAACAAGCCTCCTTGGCGGCAAAACGCT
>NZ_ANNO01000407.1:0-2321 GCF_000409565.1 Pseudochrobactrum sp. AO18b | reverse complement strand
TTGCAGCCTTGGCACGCTCGCGCTCCGTAAACACCCGCTCCGTAAAGCGGCTGCCGTGGCGTTCAAGTGTTTTTTCAATGCGGCGGATATCAATCAGATCACTACCGATACCAATAATCATCGGGAAGCGCCCTGCTCTGCCAGATTTTTCTTTAATGAAATACGCTGCAGGCGCTTATGACGATAGCTGATCGTTGCCCAGCGCGTTGCCACATAAACAGCCAGCGCACAGCCAAGACCAAGCACCAGCGAACCGAACAGCATCGGCTTCAAAATCGGCTGCCACAGTTCAGCAAAACTCATCTGCTTGAAAATTTCGCTTTCCAGAATTCGGGTCAGCGGTAATGCCTGTGCCTGACCGTTTTCATCAACGATCATCCGGCCGACTTCATAGGTGCCGCCCCAGATAAACGGAATTGTCAGCGGATTTGCCAGTGCCGTACCGATCGCAGCGGCAGCAATATTACCGGCAATGAGGTAAGCGAGAACAATCGCAAGAATGAGATGGAAACCGAAGAACGGGGTAAAAGCCGCAAAAACACCGACGGCCAGACCTGCCGCAACTGCATGCGGGCTGGCAGTAATACGGGTGATCCGCTTGCCCATATAGCGCATTGAGCGCGAGAAAGAACGGCGCGGCCAGATCATCGTGCGAAGGCGCTCCCTGTAACTCAAGGGTTCTCTGCGTCTGAACAACATGACTTTCTGCCACCATCCTTAACTAAATCTGAGTATATCTGCATTGATGCACAGACATAACTGCTTCGCTTCATAGGCGGGAAACTCCCGTGAAGCTATCTCAATTATACGAGAATTAAGACTTTTTTAACAGTTCAAATAGTTATCGCATGAGGAAAGCACAGCAGCAATGCGGCAAGAGGTAGTATGCCGCCTGAATAATGCGTCTTGAGACGGGATTATACGCCCCGCGAAAATATAGTTTTTCCAATAATATCAGGCAGGTTTACATATAATTTGCACTGCTTTTGAATACAAAAAAGCATCGCACTGATCCGCCGCGCCCCCGTGGCAGATCAGGCGATGCCTCTTGCAGGCAAAATCCGCGCTGAAGCTTACCCCTTCAGCCTGCAGTCTCTGCCCTCTCCGCATCTGCCCGCGCCCCCGCGGCTAATGCGAAGCTCTTTCCATGGCCAAAATCAGATGACCATGCTGAAACCCGGCCGGTTTTATATGGCCATACTAAAACTATGTGCACATTCCTTACGGAACTCATCAAATACTGCTGCGACGAGCCTCACCAGCGAATGATGTTCCGGTGCCATCACAATCACTGAACCCTGCACTGTGACGATACCATCGGCAGCCAGCGGGCGCAGCAATGCGAGTTCATCAGAAAAATTCACACCTGCTGCGACATCATTCAGATCGACACGGAAATCGCACATCAGCTTTTCAATGATCTGCGCCCGCAAGCGGTCAGAATCGTTAAATGCATAGCCACGCGTTACCGGTGCCCGTTCTGACAGCACAGCAGCTTTATACTGACCGATATCGGCAATATTCTGCGTGTATCCTTCACGGAACTGCGAGATAGACGACGCGCCGAAACCGAGCAGTGTCGGGCAGTCATCATCCGTGTAGCCCTGAAAATTGCGTCGCAATTGTCCGGCCTTTGCGGCCACAGCCAATGCATCAGACGGCAGGGCATAATGATCAATGCCAACCGGCTCATAACCCATAGCCATAAATGTCTCACCGACGATCTGCGCCTGCTCAAAACGGGCATCGGCATCGGGCAACAGGCTGGTATCAATCAGCCGCTGATTGGCACGGCGCGCAGGCAGATGCGCATAACCGTAACAGGCAATACGGCTCGGACGGAATGCCGCCACACGTTTGCAAGTCTCACGCAATGTAGCGACCGTTTGCAAAGGCAGGCCGTAGATAAGATCAAAATTCAGGCTGGTTATGCCAACCTGCCACAGCGAGTTGACCGCAGATTCAACCTGCTCAATCGGCTGCACACGGCCAATGGCCTGCTGCACATCCGCATTAAGATCCTGCACGCCAAGGCTGGCACGGTTGACACCAACCTGCGCCAGATCACGGCACAGTTTCTTGTCAACTTTGCGCGGATCAAGCTCGATGGCATGTTCCATATCATCCGCAAAATCGAACTGCTCACGCAGCACTTGCGTGATACGGGCAATGCCCTCACCGCCCAAAATGCTTGGTGTGCCACCACCCCAGTGCAGATGCACAGCTTTCGGGCGTTCAGTCAGATATTGCCCCGCTTGGCGAATTTCGCGGATCAATATATCGGCATAAGCCTCAATCACAGTATCACGCCGCGCGACCTT
>NZ_ANNO01000406.1:0-16132 GCF_000409565.1 Pseudochrobactrum sp. AO18b | reverse complement strand
CCGGAGAGAAATCCGCGGCAGTCGGATAAGATGTATAGCGGGGTACGGCAAGAGAAGCATAATGTCTTGCCGCAATCTCCGTCATACTTTTTGTCCTTTACCGGCAACAGCTGCCTGTTCGTTCAGTTTCATTTCCGGCGCAGACGGCATGTTTTTCATTTCCGGCGTAACCGGCATGTTTTTCATTTCCGACGCAAGCGCCGGGGCGCGCACCAGCACGTCATTGCGCAATTCAAACCACATGGCATTGAAAATTGCGAAGGAAGAGGCCAGTCCCAATCCAAGGATCCAGGAAAAGTACCACATTTCATTGTTCCTTTTTCTTTATTCTTCAAAGGGTTAGTAAGCATTAGGCGTATTATCGACACTGTCTTTAGTAATCGGGCCGCGCATCACGCTATAGACCCAGCTGGTATAGAGAAGAATGAGCGGCAGAAAGATCACTGTCGCGATGAGCATGATGAACAGGGTCAGATGGCTGGACGATGCATCCCACACTGTCAGGCTTGCATTTGGCATGACCGAGCTTGGCAGCAGGAACGGAAACAGTGACACGCCCGCTGTGCTGATGATCCCGAAAATACCGGCACTGCTGCACAAGAAAGCCAGCGTACCTTTGCGGCAATGCAGAGCAATAAAGCTCAGAGCCATACCGGCAAAGCCGAGCACAGGCGCAATCAGCATCCAGCTATGTTTGGTGTAGTTTTCCAACCAGACACCGGAACCAGTTGTCACAGTCTTGAGCATCGGATTGGACGGCCCCGCAACATCCTGCACGGAAGTGACCACATAACCGTTGATACCGAAAGCAAGCCACACACCGGCAAGCGCAAACAGAACCACGCTGAACAGCGCTGCAATCTTGCCGAAGCTGCGCGCCCGTTCAGCCACAACACCCGGAACACGGGCAACAATCACTGTTGCACCATGCGCAACCAGCATGGTCAGGCTGACCAGACCGCATAGCAGTGCAAAAGGTGTCAGCAGGCCGAAGAAATTGCCGTCATAATAAATGCGCATCGCATTATCGAAACGGAACGGCACACCGAGCAGAACATTACCAACAGCAACACCGAAGATCAGCGCCGGTACGAAACCACCGATAAACAGTGCCCAGTCCCATGTGGAACGCCATGCGGTATTTTCCACCTTGCTGCGGAATTTGAAACCGACCGGACGCAGGATCAGAGCCAGCAGAATGGCAATCATCGCCAGATAAAAGCCGGAGAACGACACCGCATAAAGTGCAGGCCATGCGGCAAAAATCGCGCCGCCGCCGAGGATCAGCCAAACCTGATTGCCCTCCCATGTCGGGCCGATCAGATTGACCAGCATACGGCGCTCTTCATCGGTTTTAGCCGCGAAAGGCAGCAGAGTGCCCACGCCAAGATCAAAACCGTCCATGATCGCGAAACCGATCAGCAGAACACCGAGCAGCAACCACCAGATCAGGCGCATTGTTTCATAATCTAAAGGAATATTGGTCATTATCTTGCTCCTTTCGCCTGATTAACCGTTGCTCTGCATATTCAGGATGGCCGCATCCTGTGCCATATCGACATCAGGGCGTACCGGTTCTTTTGGTCCGGCTTTAACGGTACGAACCATCAGCCAGATCATGATGCATAACAAAGTGGTGTAGACGGTCAGGAAGAAACCAAGACTGATGACCAGATCAGTCATAGTGAGATTGGAAGCCGCATAGAATGTCGGCAGCACGCCCTCAATCGCCCAAGGTTGGCGGCCATATTCCGCAACAATCCAGCCTGCTTCAATCGCAATCCACGGCAAAGGCAGTGAGAACACAGCGATTTTAAGCAGCGCACGATTGGTATGCTCATTAATGCGATGTCTGCTCGCCAGAACAAAGGCAATTGCAAAAAAGGCGATGAAATAGAAGCCCAGCGCCACCATGACACGGAACGACCAGAACAAAGTGCCGACACTCGGAATTGTATCTTCCGCAGCCTTGCGGATTTCCTCAGGTGTGGCGTTCTGAATATCATCCCGATAACGCTTCAGCAGCAGGCCATAGCCGAGATCATGCCAGTTGGCCTTAAAGGCCTCGCGGGCTTCAGCATCATTCGGGTTTGCACGGATATGATCCAGCTCAACAGAAGCCTTGATACCGTTTTCGATGCGCTTTTCAGCCATATCCACCAGATCATGGATGCCCGGCAATTCCGTTGTCAGACTGCGGGTGGTAATGAGGCCGAGAACATAAGGAATATGCACTTCATAACTGTTTTTGCCGTCGCCCGGAATGGCGAACAGGTTAAAACCGGCCGGTGCAGGTTCTGTTTCCCACATGGCTTCCATCGCAGCGATTTTCATCTTCTGCTGTTCGGTGGCCACATAGCCGCTTTCGTCACCCAGCACGACGACGGAGAGAGCAGCAGCCAGACCGAAAGAAGCGGCAACGGTCACAGAACGTTTTGCCAGTTCCACATGCTTACCGCGCAGCAGATAGATACTACTGATTGCGATGATGAACATGGCACCCGTTACATAACCGGCACTCACCGTGTGCACGAATTTTGCCTGTGCAACCGGATTGAACAGCACAGCCATAAAATCTGTGACTTCCATACGCATTGTATCAGGATTGAAAACCGCGCCGACCGGATTTTGCATCCAGCCATTGGCAATCAGAATCCACAATGCGGAGAAATTGGCGCCAAGCGCCATCAGCCATGTGACGGTGAGATGCGCCACGCGCGACAGACGCGCCCAACCAAAAAAGAACAGGCCGATAAATGTGGCTTCAAGGAAGAAGGCCATCAAGCCTTCAATAGCCAGCGGCGCACCAAAAATATCGCCGACATAATGGCTGTAATAGCTCCAGTTCATACCGAACTGAAACTCCATCACGATCCCTGTGGCGACGCCCATGGCAAAATTGATGCCGAACAAAACACCCCAGAACATGGTCATGCGACGCCAGATGTCGCGACCGGTCATGACGTAAACGCTCTCCATAATCGCCATCAATAATGAGAGGCCGAGCGTCAGGGGGACAAAAATAAAATGATACATCGCCGTTGCAGCGAACTGCAATCGCGACAGATCAACGACAGTAAAGTCAATCATACTTCCAGCCTTTTATCATTCGGATAACCGCCGCTCCGCAACGGGAAAGCAGCTTGCCGGATCCGTTTTCTGCAAACGGATCGTCCTCCCTTATCGCTGGTGTAACAAAGGTGTGAAAAAGCGCATTGATCTGGATCAATGGCTGTAAAACAAAAAAGGGCGGGGAAATGCCCCGCCCTTTGCTCAAAATTTGTCTGTGCCTATTGCTTCAGCGACAGCCATTGTGTGGCGTGGACATTCTTCAGATTATCGTGCCAGCCTTCCAGCTGATCTGAAACCAGCGCCCGTGACGCATAGGTAAACAGCGGAATGACAATCTGTTCCTGAAGCAACAGGCGCTCAGCATCGGCCAGCATCACCGCACGCGCTCTGAGATCGGTTGTCACCGTGGCCTTATCCAGCAAAGCGTCATAGGTTTTATTGAACCATTTTCCATAATTGAAACTACTGTCACTTTTATAGAGAAACAAAAAGCTTTGCGGATCACTGTAATCCCCGATCCAGCCATCCCTTGCCAGATCAAATTTTCCGCCTTCGCGCAGATAATTGAAATAGGTCGTGCCCTCCATTTCATTCAGCTTTGCCTTGATGCCGATATTTTTCAGCATATCCGCAATGGCAGCCATGACATTTTTATGGTTCTCGGATGTATTATAAAGCAGCTCAACCGTCAGACTGTCCGGCTTGATACCTGCCTCTTTCAGAAGTTCTTTCGCTTTATCTTCACGGTCGAGAATATCCTGATTGGCATAATCCTGACGCACATCGCCACTGATATAATTATCAATTTCCGGCGGCACTAAAGAATAGGATGGCAGCATTGTCCCGCGCCAGACTTCTCTGGCCATAAAATCGCGGTCGATCACCATCGAAATAGCGCGGCGCACACGGGCATCTTTCAGCGGGCTGCCGTCTTCCCCCTTTATATCGAGAAAATAGCTGCCCAATTGCGGGGCAATGCGCAACTGAGTGCCAAATCTCTTGCGCACATAATCCATCTGCTCGGCAGGCACATCGGCACAGACCTGCACCTCTTTTGCTTCAAACCGGCGCATACAACTGGAGCGGTCTTCAAAAGGCAGCCAGTTCACCACATCAATTTTGACCTTATCCGCATCATAATAATAGGGATTTTTCTTCATGATGATTTTGTCATTCGGCACAAAACTGGTCAGTTGATAGGCACCATTGCTCACCAAATTTCCGGGAGCGGTGAATTTTTCGCCGTATTTTTCAACGCTTTTGCGATGTAAAGGCAGTGCCGTGTGATGTGCCATCAATTGCAGAAAATAGGGCGTCGGCGCTTTCAGTGTGAACTTCACCGTATAATCATCCGGTGCTTCCACGCCCAATTGCTCAGGCGGCAACTGTCCGCGGGAGATTGCTTCGGCATTTTTGATCGGAAACAGCACATTGGCATAGGGTGCGGCTGTTAGCGGGTTCATAATACGGCGAAAAGAATAGACAAAATCCTGCGCGGTAACCGGATCACCATTCGACCATTTTGCATTATCGCGCAGATGGAAAATATAGCCCACGCCATCCGGTGACATTTCCCATGATTTTGCAACACCGGCGATGATTGCGCCTTTGGCATCTTCCATCACCAGCCCCTGATAAAGATCAGCGAGAAGCGCTGCTTCATCGACCGTTGATGTCAGTTGTTGATTGAGCGAGGACGGATCGCCATTATTGCCACGATTTAAAATGATTTCGGCATTGGCAGATGTAGTGAACACAGAGATCAGCAGACCAGAAATCAATAATGACCGGCGCATATAGCCCCTCCTCAATCAATAAAATAAAGACATAAATAAAAATCCCGCACCGATATTACGCAAGCGCGGGTTCAGGAAAATCCCAATAAAATGCAAAAAGCTGCGTCTGCCTTAGGGGGCAAACGCAGGATACATTCTTAAAAGTATCAGAGATCAGCTTTTAAATTCAGTACCGGCAACGGCTGAAAGCGAACGATGCGAAAGAATGCTCACCGTATTGGCATCCGGCAGATGAATCAGACCCTGAGTGCGCAATTTTGTGAAACAACGGCTGACAGTTTCAATGGTCAGGCCGAGATAATCTGCAATATCCGTGCGGTTCATCGACAAATGTACCGGATTGTCCGGATGGCCGACACGTTTCGCCTGTGCTGAGAGCACCAGCAGGAAAGAGGCCAGTTTCTCAACAGGTGCAAGACGCCCGAGCACCAGCTGATTATCCCGCGACTGGCGCAAAGCCTCACGTGTCATCACATAGAGCCGGTCTTTCAATGCCGGATGCTGATCCATCAGCTCGTCCATCTCATTTACGGAAAAGCAGCATAATGTGGATGGCACAACAGCTTCTGCCGTCTGGGAGTAAGTCCCGTCATCGGCGAGACCTAGATAATCGCCTGGATAGAGAAAACCGGAAATCTGACGGCGGCCGTCCGGCAGCAATGTAAACAAACGTAGCAGACCGGAAGTCAGGCTGAAAACCTTCAGCTTCGGCGCGCCCTCTTCCACCAGCATTTCACCGGTTTCAAGCTTGCGTGAAGACATGATTGCCTCCAGCGCATGCAGCGCATCATCCTGCAAAGCGGCACAGATCGCCATTTTACGCACTTCACAATCAACGCAGGCTCCGCACGGGTCACGGTGACGCTGGCTATGCATTGTCTGAGCTGTAAGAACTGAAACCACGATGATGCCTTGTTTTTACACTTGTCGTTATCGGAAAACCGGTGCCCGCTTTTCCGCGACACGCTCTAACTCTTTGTTTTAAATCGTATCTTATCCGAAAACCGCTTCGCACTTTTCGGGACACGCTCTGGTTTTTTAATTCGTCGTATTATCGCTGACGCTAAATGCTCTGGCACCCCGACGGGTTTTATGTGCAACAATAATTTAAAGAGGCGGGCCGACAGCTGTTCATGTCACGAAGACTATGTTCCTCATGGCATGAATGTTCAGAAATTTCTATATCCCGCCTCGCCCTGCGTCAAAAAACGCTTTGAAAATCAGCAGAGCGTCATGGTTCAGCTCAGATATTACGGCTTCCCGGCTTGATGGCAGGCAGCGCTGCCAGTTCCGGCGGCAGATTATCCTTATCATAGGACGGCACTTCATATTCAGCCAGTGCGATCAGCTTGGTGCCGACATCGGCTTTACCTGCCGAGCGATCAACGATACAGGCAGCAGCCACAACTTCCGCCTTCAAATCGCGCAGCGTGTCAATTGTCTCGCGGATCGAAAGGCCGGTGGTCACAATATCTTCCACGATCACAACGCGGGAGCCTTCCGGCAGTTCAAAACGGCGCAGTTTGAAAACACCATTTTCACGCTCGACCCAGATCGACGGCACGCCGAGATGGCGTGAAGTTTCATAAGACGGGATCAGACCGCCGATTGCAGGGCCGACCACATAGTCAATCGGACCGAGATCAGCGGCTTTGATCTTTTCAGCCAGTGCCTTGCACAGTTTTTCCGTCTTGTCGGCATGCATGAACACCCGCGCTTTTTGCAGGAAAACAGGGCTGCGGCGACCGGAAGTCAGAATAAAATGCCCTTCAAGAATGGCACCTGCCTCACGAAACACGCCCAGCACATCTTCAGTATTCATAACAGCCTCTTATCCGTTAACGCGCTGTGCATCGCTCACACAGGCGCTTTCTTTTAATTGCGTAATAATGCGGTTGAGATGTTTGAGATCCCAAACCTCAAGATCCATAATCATTTCTGTAAAGTCAGGCGCGGTTCGCACCATGGAAAGATTGTGGATATTCGTATCATTGACCGAAATAACCTGTGCAATCTCTGCCAGTGAGCCCGGTGAATTAATGGCGGAAACAGAGATGCGGGCAGGAAAACGCTCATGCATTTCGCCGTCAATATCCCAACGCACATCAATCCAGCGCTCCGGCTGGTCATCATAGGCGGTCAGTGCAGAAGACTGGATCGGATAGATCGTGATGCCGACACCCGGCTGCAAAATCCCGACAATACGATCGCCCGGAACAGCGCCTTCCGGCGCAAAACGCACAGGCAAATCCGAATTCGCACCGCGGATCGGCACAGCATGATTTTGCGCTGCCGCCTGCTTCTGCACATCCTCAGTGCTACCACCCTCCGGTACCTTAAAGATCATGCCTGCAGCATTTTGCAGGTTAAACCAGCCCTTCTCGCCGGTTTTCGCAGGACTACCCGTTGTCACGCGTGTGTCCTGATAATCCGGATAAACCGCTTTCAGCACATCGCCGGAAGCCAGCTCACCGCGACCAACCGCGGCAAATACATCTTCAATATCTTTGCGCGCCAGCCGTGCCAGTGCAGGCTTGAGCAAATCCTTGCTGAACGGCTTGTTACCGCGCTCGAACGCCCGCTCCAGAATACGCATACCCAGACCGGAATATTGCTTGCGAACAGCAGCACGGGTTGCACGACGGATTGCCGAACGCGCCTTACCGGTAACCACAATGGATTCCCATGCCGCAGGTGGAACCTGCGACTTAGAGCGGATAATATCCACCTCGTCGCCGTTTTTAAGCTCGGTCATCAGCGGCATCATGCGGCCATTGATCTTCACGCCAACGGTGGAGTCGCCAATATCCGTATGCACCGCATAGGCAAAATCAATCGGCGTTGCACCGCGCGGCAGCGCAATCAGGCGGCCTTTCGGCGTGAAGCAGAAGACCTGATCCTGAAACAGTTCCAGCTTGGTATGTTCGAGAAATTCTTCCGGATTATCACCTTCAGACAGCGCCTCAATCGTACGGCGCAGCCATGCATAGGCATTGGATTCCGTTGAAATCGCGGTTGGCACCGTATTGCTACGGCCGTCTTTATAGATCGAATGGGCTGCCACACCATATTCCGCCACATCATCCATGGCACGGGTGCGGATTTGCAGCTCTACGCGCTGACGGGACGGCCCGATAATTGTGGTGTGGATCGAACGGTAATCATTCTGCTTCGGCGTTGAAATATAATCTTTGAAACGCCCCGGCACCATCGACCATGTTCGGTGAATAATCCCCAGTGCCTTGTAACAATCATCAACATTATCAACGATGACACGGAAACCGAAAATATCGGAAAGCTGCTCGAAAGACAGGCCTTTGGTTTCCATTTTACGGAAAACCGACCACGGCTTTTTCTGCCGGCTGGAAACATCAGAATGCAGGCCTTTTTCGGCAAATAGCGTTGCCAGATCTGTCTCAATCTTGCTGAGTAGACCACGGTTCTTTTCCATCAGTTCCGCAAGGCGGTCAGTCACCGCACGCCATGCTTCCGGATTGATATAGCGGAAGGCCAGTTCTTCCAGCTCTTCGCGCATATCCTGCATACCCATGCGACCGGCCAGCGGCGCATAAATATCCATGGTTTCTTCGGCAATGCGCAGACGTTTGTCTTCGCGCATCACACCAAGGGTGCGCATATTGTGCAGACGGTCAGCCAGTTTCACCAGCAACACGCGCACATCGTCGGAAATCGCCAGCAGAAGTTTGCGCAGATTTTCCGCCTGTACGGCTTTTTTGGAAACCAGATCGAGTTTTTTAAGCTTGGTCAGACCTTCAACCAGCTTGCCGATTTCAGGGCCGAAAAGCTGGTCAATCTCAGCGCGGGTCGCGTCTGTATCTTCAATTGTGTCATGCAGCAGCGCAATGGCAATGGTTGCCTCATCAAGACGCATATCTGTGAGGATTGCCGCAACTTCCAGCGGATGGGAAAAATAAGGATCGCCGGACGCACGTTTCTGACTGCCATGTTTCTGCATCGCATAAACATAAGCCTTATTCAGCAGCGCCTCATTCACATCAGGCTTATAGTGCTGCACCCGCTCAACCAGCTCATATTGGCGCATCATCAGCCTGCACTCCTCTTACCCGCGCATCAAACAAATCATACATAACGACACCGGCGTCACGACTCCGGAATTTACTGTAAAACGCAACCGGCACAAAGCACTACAGGTTTTAAAGCATATAATAATCCGGCATCTACCGGCATTTTTCATGCGGCATTTTAACGGCCAGAGCATAATTTCTTAAACTTGAAGCAGTTTAAGTTAAAATTATGCTCTTAATTTTAAGTGTTAGAGCGACCATTGTGCGCCCAATGGGACGCACGGCGCTCTAGCCCGAGGAGCCGCCTGATGCGCACAAAATAAAGCGCCACAGAATAATCTGCAGCGCTTTAATAATCCGGTCTTTACTGACACCGGCAATCTGAAAACAATGCCGGATATCTGTTGAAACAGCTTAAAGCGCCTCAACAAAAATCAGTAATCGTCGCTCTTTTCCGGTGCAACCAGACCTTCGATACCAGCAAGCAGATCTTCTTCGCTCATGCTGTCGAATGTCACGATGTCTTCTGCGCCGACAACAACTTCGCCGCCCAGCTCGTCCAGAGCGCCGCTGATCTGCAACGGTGCCGGTGCTTCCGGTTCGTCAATTTCCACATGCTTCTGCAGCGAGTGGATCAGGTCTTCTTTCAGATCGCCCGGTGACAGGGTCTCGTCAGCGATTTCACGCAACGCAACAACCGGGTTTTTATCGTTGTCGCGATCAATGGTAATCTGACCGCCCTGAGAGATCTGACGTGCACGATGGCTGGCAAGCAGAACCAGCTCAAAGCGGTTGTCTACCTTGTCAACGCAATCCTCAACGGTAACGCGGGCCATAGATCGCCCCTTTCATATCTCAAAATTAATTCAGGAATTCTCGATTTCCATAACGCCACTTGACACAAAAAACAAGCAAAAGCGCACATAGAGCGTTTTTGATTTTCCATATCTGTGCGCAAACACAGCTCTCATAGCCTTGAGACTTCATTTTTCCGTCACACAACCCCACAGAATCGCTCCCGATCTTTTAAAATCCTCGCTGTTCTGCGGGCTTTGAAAAACCTGCAATAAAGTCCTCTAAATCGTTTATACTCTTGCTCCCAAATGAATAGATTTCATTTATATGATATTTGTGATATCTTAATCACACATTTTCCCTGTCTTTTCCAAATACGGCAATAAAAACAACCTGTGATTGCTTGCCTTTCTGTAGATGCGCCTTAGAACGCAAACTAGGAGAGGCTTTTTTCAAAACTAAAAATTGAAAAGTGCGGACAATTAATCAGCAAAATATTATTTGCTGAAGAATGGATAATTATCAAAATGTTTGATTCACGCGAAAAAATCGCGCTTTTTATCGATGGCGCCAATCTTTACGCTGCATCCAAGACACTTGGCTTTGATATTGATTACCGCAAATTGTTGAAAGCTTTTCAGAAGCGCGGTTACTTGCTGCGTGCTTATTACTATACTGCACTTGTCGAAGATCAGGAATATTCATCCATCCGCCCCCTGATCGACTGGCTTGATTATAATGGCTACAAGGTCATTACCAAAGCTGCCAAAGAATTTACTGATGCAACCGGCCGCCGCAAGGTAAAAGGCAATATGGATATCGAACTTGCTGTCGATGCCATGCAACTGACTGAAACCGTCGATCATTTTGTAATCTTCTCCGGCGACGGCGATTTCCGCTGCCTCGTGGAAGCATTGCAGCGTCGCGGCCGCAAAGTGAGCGTTGTTTCAACCCTCACAACACAGCCGCCAATGATTTCCGATGAGCTGCGCCGTCAGGCAGACCATTTCCTTGATCTGGTGACCCTGAAGTCTGAAATCAGCCGCGAAGCCAGTGAACGTCCGGCCCGCCGTTTTGAAGAGGAAGAAGAGCTGTACTAAGCTCTTCTGACTTATTTTGCAGTATCCGGAACCATCCCGCGATTGCGCATTCTGCCCCCGCCTTCACGACTTTATTCAAGTCTGGCGGGGCAATGAGCCTTCATGGCATAATGCTCCGGTTCCTGCATTTTTGCCGACAGATCCGCAGAACAGTGCAACAGCGGTTTGCACCACCACCCTGCCCGCTTTTACCGAACGGGCACGCCTGCTGATTATCGGCCTTGCACCGGGTTTACGCGGTGCCAACCGCACAGGTCGCCCCTTTACCGGTGATTATGCCGGTGACCTGCTCTATTCCACTTTGAAAGATTATGGTTTCGCTCAGGGCAATTTTGAAGCGTGGCCTGATGATACATTGACGCTGAATGATTGCGCTATCGTCAATGCCGTTCGCTGCGTGCCACCGGAGAACAAACCGACCGGTGCCGAGATCAATACCTGCCGCCAGTTTTTATCGCCGTTCATTACCGGCCTGCCTAACTTGCAGGCGATCGTCACGCTTGGCACCATTGCCCATCAATCGACAATCCGCGCCCTTGGCCAGCCGGTCTCAAAACATAAATTCGGCCATGGCGCACAAACTGATATCGGACAGTTGCGTATTTTCTCCAGCTACCATTGCTCGCGCTACAACACCAATACCGGTGTTCTCACGGAAGCCATGTTCCGTAATGTATTCAGCAATGTGCGCGATTATCTGAACGATAATCCCCGGAAGTGAGCTCATAAAAAAAAGCCCTGTCTGAGACAGGGCTTTAATATTTCGGGTATTACCCGCGATCACGGAGCAATCGTGATTTTTCACGATTCCAGTCACGGTTCTTTTCCGTTTCGCGCTTGTCATGCAGTTTCTTACCGCGTGCCAGAGCGATTTCGAGCTTCGCACGGCCACGCTCGTTGAAATAGAGCTTCAACGGCACAACTGTCATCCCGTCGCGGGCGATGGAATTGGCCAGACGCACAATCTCTCTCTCGCTGAGCAGCAATTTACGCAACCGCCGCGGATCATGATTGAAACGATTGCCTTGCGTATATTCAGGAATATAGGAATTAATCAGCCAGAACGCATCATTCTCAAAGCTGGCATAGCTTTCAGCGATATTTGCCTGATTGGAGCGCAAAGATTTAACCTCGGTTCCCGAGAGAACGAGGCCCGCTTCAATCACTTCAAGTATCTCGAAATTATAACGCGCTTTGCGGTTATCTGCGATGACTTTGCGTACAGGTGCATTTTTTTTCGTATTCATGGCAGCAATATATATCTGATCCGCAACTTTACTAGAGCATTTCACAGTCAAGTTGGATGAACTTGACGAGCGTGATAATGCGACCACTTTAGAATCCAGAGATTTTCCGGCTTAAACTGCAACAAGCTGAATATAAAAAAGCCTGCCGGTTCAATATTCATGTACCGGCAGGCGATAGATGATTTGCAGCAAAATAAACAGCGTAAACTGTTTAGTTGTGCCGATTGCGCAGAATTACTGATTGAGCAGACCTGCATGACGCAGCGCTGCATCGATTTTCTCTGCGGTTTCAGCCTCAACAGGCATCAAAGGCAGGCGCAGATGATTGGTAATGCGTCCGGTACGTGCCAGCGCATATTTCACGCCTGAAGGGTTCGGCTCCATAAACAAAGCTTTATGCAGCGGCATCAGACGATCCTGAATTGTCAGTGCTGTTGCATAATCACCGGCCAGACAGGCTTCCTGAAACTGTGCGCAAAGACGCGGTGCAATATTGGATGTTACGGAAATACAGCCGCGACCGCCATGAGCGTTGAAACCCAGAGCCGTGGCATCTTCGCCGGACAGCTGAATGAAGTCTGTACCGCAAGTTGCGCGCTGTTCGGAAACACGTTCAATTTTGCCGGTTGCATCTTTCACGCCAACAATATTTTTGTGGTCGCGCACAAGAGCGCCCATTGTTTCCGGTGTCATATCAATGATCGAGCGTCCCGGAATATTATAAATCACCAGCGGAATTGAAATCGCCTTGGCAACAGCGGAAAAATGCGCATAAAGCCCGCGCTGATTTGGCTTATTATAATAAGGTGTCACAACCAGAACAGCATCAGCACCAGCACCTTGCGCATGCTGGGCAAGCTCAATGGCTTCAACAGTATTATTAGAACCGGCGCCGGCTATAACCTGCGCACGGCCTTTCGCTTCTTCAACGCAAACCTCGATTACCCGTTTATGCTCATCATGGGACAGTGTCGGAGTTTCGCCAGTTGTACCAACCGGTACAAAGCCATGCGTCCCCTCCTCGATCTGCCAGTTTACAAGGCCACGGAACGCTTTTTCGTCAAAACCACCCTGCTCTGTAAAAGGTGTGACGATAGCCGTGATTGAGCCCTTAAGCATCGGGTACTCCCAAAAGTTTGCCTGTGTTTTAATATGAATTACATATCAGCGAAAAATCGACCGATAATGCAGTTTATTACGCCGGATTTGCAATCCCGGAATAGTATGCTCTAATTTTAAAGTGTTAGAGCGGATTTTGTGCACCCGATCGGGCACACGCGCTCTAATATTGAAGATCAGGTGACGCAGAAGAAAATCCGGACTGATAATATCAGCCCCGCATCTCCGGCAATTTTTGATTTTGCAAAATCAAAAAAGCCCTGCGCTGCCTGTATGCAATTTCAAACCGCATATATGATGGTTTCTAATATACAGCCCATAAGAATGTTATTATATTCACTACAAATGCCATAGAACGACCATCCATACAGGCCTCGCAGCCGCGTACAGAATGATGGCACCACCACCTGTTCGTGAAAAGTGCTGCACCATAGTCCTGCAAAACTGCTGCATCAAGCAAATTTACGCATATTCATAGGCATTTCATCGCTATGATAAAAATAAACGCGCATTTCGTCAGTCCGACGAAATGTTTTACACATAGCGACGAAAACCTGTCAGCAAGTGATTTGCAATTCATCCCCGTTCTTCTGAGAAACAACAGTCAATACCGGCAAAATTGGGGCGCAAATCACGATGAATTTATGATTAAAAACGATATCAACCCGTCTTTCAGGTAAGGCTTCATTAACATTGCCTTCACAGGTCTGACCTATAATTGGAAGTACAGAAGACCGGCAGCATTCAACAGCATATTCAGAACCTCTGACCACTGAGAGCGACATTTCTATAACTCTCAGTTTTCACTCGGATATCTTAATAATCTGCCTTAAATTTGCTTCAACACGGTTATAACGGATTTGTAATGCGTAAATTTGCACTTTTCGGACAGCGACCAGATCAGTTTTTTTTAGCCCTTACACTTTTAAGTGCAAGCATGGCAGGAAATGTGCTGACAGCCGGTGCGCAGGAAGCTGAAAATGTGCCAACGCCTTTGCTGCGCCCTTTTGCACCAACAGCGATGCGCAATATGCCCGCGCCGATGATGCGGCCGGATCCGACAACCACCGCCACGATACCACGTGCGCAGGCACCGGCCGCCATGAGCGGCAGCCTGAAAACCGCGCTGGATGCCCTGTCTTCAAAAGATGCACGCCGTGCGCTGGCAATCCGCAATGGTATGTCCGCCAGTGATCTCGACCGCCATATCCTGACATGGGCTTTGGCTCTGTCCGGTGCAGACGGCTTGTCGAGTGCTGACTATGTTGCTGCCGCCGCAGAATTGCGTGACTGGCCTGGCATGACCACAGTTCAGCGCAACACAGAACGGGCGCTTTACCGTGAAAATGCCCCTGCCGGCACCGTGATTTCCTATCTCGGAAACCGCAAACCGCAGACCACCGAAGGTATGATCCTGCTGGGTCGCGCTTATCTTGCCAGCGGAAACCGCGCACAGGCACGCCAGTTGCTTGCGCCATGGTGGGCACGCGCCAAGCTCGATACAAAAGATGAAACGCTGATTTTGCGTGAATTTTCCGGCGTATTGACCAAAGAAGATCATCAGACACGTTTTCTGCGCATGTTGTATGATAACCGTCTGTCATCAGCATCACGTTTAGCCACATCAGCCGATGCGGAATCGCTTTATGCAGCCTTTGCTGCCGTGAACAAACGTGCGCCGGATGCGGCGCAAAAGCTCAATGCTGTTCATAGTTCATGGCAGTCAAATCCTGCGTTTTTATTTGCAAAAATCCAGTATCTGCGCCGCTCCGAGCGCTATACGGAAGCTGCCAATCTGATGCTGAAGGCACCGCGTGATGCCAAATCACTGGTTGATCCGGATGCTTGGTGGATTGAGCGCCGCGTTTTATCCCGTGAATTACTGGATATCGGCAAGCCGCAAATTGCATATCGCTTAGCCGCTGCTCACAGTGCGGAAACACCGACTATGGCTGTAGATGCAGAATTCCATGCAGGCTGGTATGCTCTGCGTGCATTGAATGATGCCTCTACCGCGCAAAAACATTTTAGCCGTATTGCTGAAATTTCCTCGCGTCCGATGTCTGCATCCCGCGCCTATTACTGGATGGGTCGTGCCGCAGAATCCGGTGGCGGCGGCAATGCAAAGCAAATGTATCAGCGTGCATCCTATTACGGCACATCGTTCTACGGTCAGCTGGCGGCAGCCAAGCTTGGCAATAATGTTCTGCAGCTGCCTTATCCGAAACCAAGCGCCGCAGATCGTGAACGTTTTGACAGCCGCGAACCGGTTCGTGCAATCCGCCGTCTCGAATCCATCGGCTATGGTAATCGCGCGCAGAGCCTGTACATCAATATGGCGCAGGAACTGAGCAGCACAGGTGAACTGGCGCTTCTCGCTGTCATGGCTGAACGCAACAGCAATCATTACCTGTCACTGCGCGTCGGCAAGATCGCTGCCGGTCGCGGTCTCGATGTCGGAGCATTATCGCATCCGACAGGTGCCATTCCGGCCAATGCGAATATTAAAGGCTCCGGCGCCGCCCTCGCCTATGCGATTGCCCGTCAGGAAAGTGAATTCAATATTTCAGCGGTTTCCAGCGCCGGTGCGCGTGGCCTGCTGCAATTGTTACCGGGCACGGCAAAAGGCGTTGCCCAGCGTGCAGGTCTTGCTTATTCCGATAAGCGCCTGACCACTGATGCCGCTTATAATGCCACTTTGGGTGCGCATTATCTCGGCGAACAGATTGAGCGTTTCAACGGCTCCTATATCCTGACTTTTGCCGGATATAATGCAGGCCCGAGACGCGCCAGTGAATGGATTGCCAAATATGGTGATCCACGCGGGCAGAATCTCGATCAGGTTGTCGACTGGATTGAGCGTATTCCATACACAGAAACCCGCAACTATGTGCAGCGGGTGATGGAGAATTACGCCGTCTATAAATCCCGTCTCTATGGCAATGCCAATATTCAGC
>NZ_ANNO01000405.1:0-2985 GCF_000409565.1 Pseudochrobactrum sp. AO18b | reverse complement strand
AAAAAGCCGCGCAGTCAGCTGACAGCGCGGCTTTTTGTATGGAAAATACAGTCTTTCTCCCGTCCGAAATACCTTACAATTTAAGATTTCTCGGGAAAAATGACTGTAATGATATTATTTTTTTACAGGAATGAATGCGCACAGAGCTGTCATCAGCCATCCGCCAATCATCAATGTGCCCCCTGTCGGCGCGGCCATAGCAAATAATCTATTGCCCGTCAGATCACGCAAGATCAAATCACCCGCGAATAAAACAAGACCGAGCAGCACCAGAATGCCTGCCCAGTAAATGGCGCGACTGCGCGCACTTAAAAAAGAAAAACCCAAAAAAGCAGCTGCATGCCCCAATAGAATCGGCGCTACAACACCTAAAAACGCATGATCGCCGTGTGCAGATGCTGCATAGCTTGTCATTGCAGCAGCACCGGATAAACCGGAGAAAAACAGAAACAGACGTTCAACGCCAGCAGTCATCTTCATAAATCCTGTAAATTGCATATCTGCCCGCCATCAATGCAGATAAGCACAGCTTTAATCAATGGCTGCCGTCAAAAAGTCCGCGCCAAAACGTGTTCTTACTCAAGAAAGCAAACTTCTATAACAGTTTAGAGCAAATCATGCAGTGCGCACGATTACCGGATACGAACCCTCCTCAAAGCCGCTATACATATTCTGTCAAATCCGGACACCGCACCGGATTTCTGAACACTTCACACTGCTATTGCCCCAATCAGCAACGCCGAGACTACAGGAAGCAGCGTGAATTCGTTGAAATCTTTAGCGAACTTCCAGCACTTTTACGCAACTATCCAGATCATTGGTGGCAAGATGGGCATAACGCATTGTCATCTGCAATGTCTGGTGACCAAGCCACATCTGCACACGGCGAATATCAATACCGCCGCGAACCAAACGTGATGCACAAGTATGGCGCAGAATATGCGGAACAACCTGTGTATCTGTACCAAGCCCGACTTCATATTTGGCATCATTCCACACTGCGCGGAATTCAACCTGCGTCAGCATGGAAAATGGCCCTTTATGGCGTTCAACCGGTATTTTACAGGTTTTTCTGGCACGTTTGGTCAAGGGAACAGTACGGCTCCGGTTCGACTTGGTTAGCCAGAAAGTGACACGCGGATCGTGTAAATCATTCCAGGTCAGGCCGATTGCCTCACCAAGACGACAACCTGTATCAACCAGAAACACGGCCAGCCGATAGCTGTTTTCGCAGCGTGCTTTAATCGCAGCGAAAAGACGTGCCTCTTCTTCAAGTTCAAGAAAACGAATTCGCCCTGCCCGCTCTTTCTGACGAATGAATTCCGGCAGGCTAAAGATGTCCCCCATCTTATACGCCTTTCGCAACAACTTGCTGAGTGCAGCCATTTTTCTATTAATGGTTGCATTGCTGTTATTGCGTTCACGCAGGGAACCGATAATTCTGTCGAGCATTTCCTGACTAAAGCCGCTGAAACGCTCCCCCTTCAGAATCTCATTAATTTCACCGAGAAATAATCTCACATTATATTTATGAGACCCGTCGTCCCATAAAATATTGAGATAGCGCTCGGATAAATCAGTAACTGAATACTGATTCACAATGCGATGTGTTTTTGTATTGGATGACGTAAAACTGAGATTATAGCCCATTACAGGCGTAAAATTCTCAGAATTTTCGAAAGAAATGTCCCGATTCAGCTCCATCATAAGGCCCCCCAGCCGTTTGATCGACTTGGAGCTTTATAGGCAGAAACTTTATAAAACAAGTCTGAGTAACATTTTTGTGAGGCCAGCATTCTATAACCACTCTGGTTGATTTTCTGATATGCCCCCTCGAAAAGTCTTGTTTCGCCCCATCCATACAAAATATTAACATCTGATATTCGTATAAGCGCATCTCGTTAAAGATGGTCCCCGCTTGAACGCCCCATTTGAGACGAAAATACCAGCGGCATAACCGCTGGTATCTTTTTCCCAACTAAACCAATGGCTTAGAAAGAACGCTGGAAGCGGATTGTACCACCGAAAGCGTCTTTGTTAGGAACAACGCCTGCTTCACGCAGAGGGTGACCATTTTTCCAAGAAGTATAGGTAAGTTCTGGAGTAATGGTGAAGCCTGGAACCAGCTGGTAAGATACGTTTGCAGCAATAGCTGTTTTGCCCCAATCTTCGTAAGCAGCCTGCAGGTTAAAGGTAGCTTTTTCAGTTGCTTTGAACTTCGCACCACCCCAGACAGCCCAATCGCCGCCCCATGAACCGTACATACCGATGTTTTCTTCATAAGAAGAATAACCGCCCTGTACCCATACGGAGAACTGGTCTGTTACGTTTACATCGAGGCGAACCTTACCGGCCCACTCTTCGAGGTTGGAGTCATAGCCAACAGCACCGGCGATCGAACCCCAAGCCTGTTCAAACTTCAGACCACCAACAACGTGTGGCATGTAGCTGTCGATACGGTTGTTGTAGTTGAATACTGAAACACCGCCAGTCGGATCAACATATGCAACAGTCTCAGTACCGCCACCCTGCTCAAGCGATACGATCGCCGAGAAGCCGTTACCACCTGCGAAGGTGTAGCTGATCAGGTTTGTACGATATTTACCGGCATCAACCACGTCATCGTTAATTACGTCGCCGAGGTAACCTGTAAAGGTGTGGAATGCGGATTCATCGAGACCGATACGCAGGCCACCGAGCTGCATGTATGCAAAGTTCAGAGTATGGCTACCCTGGCCACCGTTCGAGAAGTTGAAACGGTTTTCAGTGAAGGTTTTCAGAGTACCGAGTTCAGTTTCAGTCGCTGTGTGTGTACGCAGCGTGAAACGGGAATAGATATCATAGGTATCCTGATGTCTGTCTTCCCAAACACCGGTCTGATCATTCCACTCAGCGCGATCATAACCGAATTTTTCACCGGAATAAGCGTCGCGGCCTGCAGCAGCCTGCATACGAACATAACCGGAGATGCGCAGGCAGGTTTCC
>NZ_ANNO01000404.1:0-552 GCF_000409565.1 Pseudochrobactrum sp. AO18b | reverse complement strand
TCTTCGATTTCAGAGTCGTAAGCTGCAACACCAGCGATCGAACCCCAAGCCTGTTCGAACTTCAGACCACCAACAACGTGTGGCATATAATCGTCGATTACGCCGTCATAAACGTTGCCGTTGATGTCGGTGAATGCGTCAACGCGTTCGCCCTGTTCGGCGGAGATGATTGCCGAGAAGCCGTTACCACCGGTGAAGGTGTAGCTGATCAGGTTTGTGTCATATGCACCAGGCGATACAACGTCATCGTTGATTACGTCGCCGAGGTAACCTGTGAAGGTGTGGAATGCGGATTCATCTTTACCGATGCGCAGACCGCCCAGTTCGATGTAAGCGTATTTCAGCTTGTCCTGTTTGAAGTCGCCGTCGCCGAATTCAAAACGGTTTTCGGTGAAGGTCTTCAGTGTGCCGAGTTCGGTTTCAGTCGCTGTGTGTGTACGCAGTGTGAAACGGGTGTTGGTGGACCATGTCTTACGGTCACGACCGGAATACACATCGTCGCCGCCTTTGAAGTCAGCGCGAACATAACCGGAAATACGCAGGCAGGTTTCT
>NZ_ANNO01000403.1:0-1101 GCF_000409565.1 Pseudochrobactrum sp. AO18b | reverse complement strand
GCCAGCGCCGTAAGCGTCGCAAACGCGTACATATTCAACAGCTTCTGGTTCTGGTGCAACGATGGCGTCGGCAGCCTGAGCGCCGGTTGCTGCAACGAGAGCGGCAGCGGAGCCGAGAAGAAGGCTCTTAATGTTCATTTCTGACCTCCAGTCAGAAACATACGCAATCATAAAAATTCAAATACTTTCAATGTGTTACAAAAACTAATGGAATATTTTATTTTTAAAGCCCTAAAATTGGTTGTCAAAAACGCGGGATAAAAAGCGCGTAAAATACAAAAAAACCGGCAAGAATGAATTCTGCCAGCTGCGTGAAAATCGGTTTTTTTATGAAACAATGGCGGAGAGGATGGGATTCGAACCCACGATACCCTTCCGGGTATACTCCCTTAGCAGGGGAGCGCCTTCGACCACTCGGCCACCTCTCCGGTAAAGGCGCAATAGCCGGTAATAATCATGAGTTCAAGCACTTTACGCATCCGGAGCCAAAAAATCTTATCCATCAACAGGATGATTTCAAAAAAGGCATTAAATTCCGATAGTTTTCCGCAGTTTATGCCACCCTATAAAGAGAAGCCTGCTTTTAGACACCTAAAACGGAATCAAAATCACAGAATCAAAGCACTTGATGTGCCACAACTGATTCACGGGCACGAACAGGGCAAATCACCTGCCAATATTACGTCTATAAGAGGATGAAACCGGGCGGCTCAATTCAGGCCTTCTCTGACGCGCAACACTGTTTCAGCCTGTGGAAACATCTGAAAACCCCGCAAAAGCGGCAATTTTTCGTTAATTTATTTTAATAAATATAAACAAAACATAAATAAAATCCGGTACCTAGGGGGTGTTTCGTGTCTTTTCTGCAACACGATATGTCGATAGCAACATCTTAGCCCCTCGTTATGCGTTTTCAGTGTTGCAACGAAACTGAGCACGAGTATCTTGAGGGCAGAAGAAGGAGCGCTTCGGTAGCGACTTTTTCATCCAAGGGGATGGGGACAGGTTGTCCTTCAGCCAAGACAAAATGCCCAGACCCATTTAAAACTTTGACTGGAGGTCAGAAATGAACATTAAGAGCCTTCTTCTCGGCTCCGCTGC
>NZ_ANNO01000402.1:0-6442 GCF_000409565.1 Pseudochrobactrum sp. AO18b | reverse complement strand
GCCGGCGGCAATGGAGAGGCCAGCCAGCCACGGGCCAAGGGCATTGGCGACGTTGAAGGCACTGTGATTAAGCGCTGCGGCAAGGGTCTGAGCATCCTGCGCCACATCCATCAGACGTGTTTGCAGCACGGTGCCGAGGCCGCCGGTACAGCCGATCAGGAAGACCAGCACGGTCAAAATCCAGACATTCATCACCACGAATGGGAAGATTGCCAGAAAGATTGCATTTGACAGCAGCAGAATACCGGCAGTCGGCATCAGGGCGCGGTCAGCACCCCATGAGCCAATCAGCGTGCCGCAGGTCATGCCCGCGCCAAAAACAGTCAGCACAACCGGAACCCAATAGGGCGCAACGCCGGTGACTTCCAGCAGGGTGGAGGCAATATAGGAATAGACTGCAAACAGACCACCAAAGCCGACCGCACCAATGCCGAGCGTGAGCCAGACCTGACGGTTCTTCAAAGCGGCCAGTTCACGCAGCGGTGTGGCGCCGGGGCGTGGCGGGTCTTTCGGGGCAAAAGCCATAATCATCAGAAAAGTGAGCGTGGCCAGAATACCGGTAACACCGAAACCCCAGCGCCAGCCGAGATGCTGCCCGAGCCATGTGGCAAAAGGCACACCAATCACGGTTGCGATAGACAGGCCGAGCATCACACGGCCAACAGCCCATGCGCGGCGGTTCATCGGTACCAGTGAGGCGGCCATCAGCGCGGCTACACCAAAATAGGCGCCATGCGGCAGGCCGCTCATAAAGCGAAACAGCAACATCCAGTGATAGGATGGCGATAGAGCGCTGAGCACATTGGCGACGGCAAATACAGCCATCAGCCCCATAGCCAGCGTGCGGCGTGACATACGTGCGAAGAAGACAGCGAGAATTGGCGCGCCGACGACCACACCCAGCGCATAGGCGCTGATGACATGACCGGCGGTTGGCTCATCAATGCCTAAGCCTGCGGAGAAATAAGGCAGCAGGGACATGGCCGCAAATTCGGTGGTGCCGATAGCAAAGCCACCCATTGCCAGTGCCAGCAAAACCAGTTTGAAATTTGTTGTATCTGCGCTTGTTGCAGATGTTTCAGCATCGGCCAGCGCTGGGGCGTCCAGCACCATGGCGGGGGAGGAATCTGTCATTTCATTTTTCCTGAAACAGCATGTGCAACTGTTTCTGATAGGGGGCGGACACAAATTGAAAGTGTCTGAGGCAACTCTCATTATGTGCGTTTATTTTAAAAGCTCAGGGCGTGATCCGGCCTGAAGAGGAATTCAGTCAAATCCGTTTGTGCCTCCCACACGCGCGGTTCATCTGAATTTTTGTCGCCTTCCCATTACATCGAAAGATGCATGGTTGGAAGAAAAGAGTTTTTATAAAAATCTCTACCGGAGAAATGTGAAGCTTATTATGGCCGGTTTCTGAAGCGCAGACCTTCCAGTTCTTTAATACGCGCGGCACTGTCTTGTTCCAGCTGTATGGTCATTTCCCGAATGATGCTTTCCGCCAGTACAAATAAAGCGGCGGAAGAATCCCATGCCGAGGGAACGCCGGTGCGCCCTGCAATCACATGACGGGCAAAACGGGCAATCGGCGACAGCCACTGATCCGTTATCAGCACAATATCAACGCCGCGGCTTTTGGCGGTTTCAGCCAGATGCAGCAGACTGTCCTGATAGCGGCGGATGTCAAAGACAATCAAAATATCCTTTTTGCCCATATCCAGCAGCCTGTCACGCCATGCGCTTTCCTGCCCCGACAGGTGGAAAACATGCGGGCGGATCACGGTCATATGCGCAGCCATATATTGCGCAATGGGATCGGTAAAACGCCCCCCGATCAGATAAATATTGCCGCGTGCACAGGCCAGCGCAGTGACAATATCGCTTAACTGTTTCTCACTGATATGGCGGAAAGTTTCGCGGATATTTTCAAGACTGTGTTCGACTGCCGGATAATCGGTGTCCGGCTGGCTTTGCCGGTTTTCATTGCGGTTATGCGGAGATTGCAGCTGGGCGGCCAGTTCATCCTGCAAACGCGCCTGAAAATCGGAATAATTTTGAAAACCGAGCCGGTTGATAAACCGCAGAATAGTCGGGGAACTCACTCCTGCCTGAGCAGAAAATTCAGCAACGGTTTTAAGGCCAAGCATCGGATAACTGGCAATCAGCGTTTGTGCGGCATTGCGCTCACCCGGAGGCATTGTGTCAATCCGCTCGGTTATCAGTTCGGCGATACTGGTGAAATTGTTCATCATAAAACACCTGTTTGCATCAGTGGACTGAATGGCCCGCTTTTTGATTCAACCCATTTAAAAATATTATTTGACAAAAGATAATAATGCGTATGAGATGATACACAATAGTGCGAAATAAAAAATAACGTAACATAAGTTACATGTGTAAATGATAAAATTTACTCGCATGAGGGGGGAAGAATGGCGGAAATTCGCGATTCTCACGGCAATGATATGCATACCCGTTATTCTGATGCCGGTGGCGATATACCGGCTGTCACTGTTCTCAATGAGCAGGGTGAAAGCCCGTATCTGCTGATCTGTGAACATGCCACGAATTTTATGCCGGAGAGATTTGCACGCCTCGGATTGAGCGAGGCTGATATGTCCGCCCATATTGCATGGGATCCGGGTGCGGCTGAGGTCGCGCGGCGTATGAGTAAAGCGCTGGATGCTACGCTTGTTGAGGCCGGTCTTTCCCGCTTGCTGATTGATTGTAACCGGCCGCTTTCAGCGCCGGATCTTATTCCTGAGATCAGTGAGTTTACGGTGATACCGGGCAATCACAATCTGTCAGAGGCAGAGCGGCAGGAGCGTATATCCCTGTCGCACAAGCCTTTTCACGATAAAATCGAAGAAGTTATCGAGGCGCGCAAAAAGCGTGGACAGGAAAGCCGGGTTATAACCATTCACTCCTATACGCCGGTTTATAAAGGTGTCGGGCGGCCGTGGGAAATCGGGATCATTCATGATGCTGATGACAGGCTGGGTGCGCGTATGATCGCGGGTTTGCGCAAAGACGGCGAAAGCTCAGGCATCAATGTTGGTGTGAACCAGCCTTATTCGCCGGATGACCGTGTTTATTACACCGTGGAATGTCATGCGCGTAAACGGGGTGATCTCTGCGCGATGGTGGAAATCCGCAATAATGAAATTGCTGACGAGAAAGGGCAGGCGCTTTGGGCTGCCCGTCTGTCGTCAATCTTACAGGAAATTGAGATTACATAAGGAGAGACGACCTTAACCGCATTCTGTTGAGGAGCAGGCGGGGTTCAAGGGAAACAGGTAACTGGTGAATACAGGCAAAAGAGCCGGAAAACCGGTCGTAAAACGCCTGAAACAACGGGAACAAAAAAGTGCCGAAAATACTCAGACTCTTCGTAAAATATGTCGATGCGCTGAATTATCGGGTCGGTCGCTGTGCGATGTATCTCATCTTTTTGATGGCAGCCTGCCTGCTTTACTCCACCTTTTCGCGGGTTGTGCTGGGCGCGCCGGTGAACTGGGTGCTGGAAATGTCCCAGTTCATTCTCTCGGCCTATTATCTGCTGGGCGGTGCCTATGCGATGCAGCAGAACGCTCATGTGCGGATGGATTTGTTTTATGACCGTTTTGCGCCGAAGAAGAAGGCGCTGACAGATGTCATTACTATTCTCTGCGTGATTTTCTATCTCGTTGTGATGTTCGCGGGCGGGCTTTCCAGCACCAATTACGCCTATGTCTATAATCAGCGCAATTACACGGCATGGGCTCCGGTTTTGTGGCCGATCAAAACGCTGATGACGCTCGGTGTTTTCCTGCTGCTGCTGCAGTGCATCTCCAATCTTATCAAAGATTTCGCGATCTGGCGCGGCACGCCGATCAAACCTGCTGCTTACATACCTGATGCCGCACCGCAGGAAGGGCAAACTGTATGAGTTCGGAATTCATTACTCTTTTCATGTTTGCCACAATGATGGTGCTGCTGATGACAGGGCAGCGCGTATTCGGTGTGATCGGTTTTGTCGGTTCGCTGGCGGCGCTGCTGCTCTGGGGTAACGGCGCGTTTGAAATGCCGTTCAATGCCACTTTTGCGGTGCTGAACTGGTATCCTCTGATTACCGTGCCGTTCTTCGTATTCATGGGCTATATGCTCTCAGAGTCCGGCATTGCCAGCAATCTCTACCGCATGTTCCATGTCTGGTTCGGCGGTATTCGCGGCGGTCTGGCACTTGGCACTATCGGGCTGATGGTTGTGATTTCCTCTATGAACGGCCTGAGTGTGGCCGGTATGGCCATTGGTGCAACCGTTGCTCTGCCGGAGCTGCTGAAGCGCGGCTATAACAAGATTATGGTGACCGGCGTTATTCAGGCGGGCAGCTCGCTGGGTATTCTGATCCCGCCGAGTGTGGTGCTGGTGCTTTATGCGATGATTGCGCGTCAGCCGGTGCTGCAATTATGGCTGGCCGGTATCGGGCCGGGCTTGCTGATGGCCACATTATTTGCAGTCTATATCTATATCCGCTGCAGGATTAATCCTGAACTCGGGCCAACATTGCCTAAAGAAGAGCTGGACAGCATTACTTGGGCGGAGAAGTTTTCAACGCTGCGCGCCGGTCTGCTGCCTCTGATTATTTTCGGCACAATGATGGGGCTGTTTCTGACCGGTGTAACCAGTCTGGTGGAAAGCTCGGTAGTCGGCGCTTTGCTGGCAACATTGGCGGCATTGTTCACCGGGCGGATGACCAAAGCAGTTTGGGAAACCACAACCCGTAACTCGCTGATGATCTCTTGTATGTTCCTCTGGATCATTCTCGCGGCGCTGTGCTTCTCATCCGTTTATGATGGTCTTGGCGCAGTAAAGGCGATTGAAAAACTGCTCATCGGTACATTTGATCTGTCGCCATGGACAATTCTGATCCTGATGCTGCTGTCCTTTGTGGTGCTCGGCATGTTTCTGGATGACACAGCGATGCTGGTTATCGTGGCGCCGCTCTATATTCCGCTGG
The DNA here is from genome assembly GCF_000409565.1 of Pseudochrobactrum sp. AO18b. Taxonomy (NCBI): domain Bacteria; kingdom Pseudomonadati; phylum Pseudomonadota; class Alphaproteobacteria; order Hyphomicrobiales; family Brucellaceae; genus Pseudochrobactrum; species Pseudochrobactrum sp. AO18b. Next base: position 1,446 of record NZ_ANNO01000402.1, on the reverse strand, counting down.
TTAAAAGCCTCGGATTCAATGCGATCTGGTTTGGTATTCTCTACACGATCACCTGTCAGATTGCCTATATCACCCCGCCTTTCGGCTATAACCTGTTCATGATGCGGGCGCTCGCACCGTCCAGCGTGACCATGGTTGATATTTATAAATCTATCGTTCCGTTCTTCTTCCTGATGGTGCTGACGGTCATCATTCTGATGGTCTTCCCGCAGATCGCTCTGTGGCTGCCAAACTGGTACTCGGGACGCTGATAAAGTGTGAAGTGCATAACGCAGTTCAAAAAAAGGCAACAAGCCAAAACTGCGGTGAAGGGAACCAAAACTGAATGTGAAGTAGTTTGTTATCGCAGTTTCAAACTGAGAGAATTGGCGGAAAACCGGTTACCACTTTTCTCAGAAACTGCCCATTGCGACGGGAGACACGCAAATGAGTGACAGCAAATTTCTGAATAAGCGCGACTTTCTTAAAAAGTCTGCATTGACCACTGTCGGGGCTGTTGGCGCAACTGCACTCGCCACCCCTTATGTGAAAGCACAGAGCCCGATTAAATGGCGTCTGCAAACCTATGCAGGGCCTGCTCTGGCTGAACACGTCATCAAGCCTTCCATCGATGCTTTTAACAAGGCTGCCAATGGCGAGATGGTGATTGAGCTTTATACTTCCGATCAGCTGGTGCCGCAGGGCGAATTGTTCCGTGCGGTGCAGGCGGGTACCATTGATGCGGCGCAGTCTGATGATGACTCCATGGCATCACCAGTGGACGTGTCGGTGTTCGGGGCGTATTTCCCGTTCGCTTCACGTTACAGCCTTGATGTGCCGGTACTGTTCAACTGGTGCGGCCTGAATGAAATCTGGGAAGAAGCCTATAAGGAAATTCCGGGTGTCACATGGCTCAGTGCCGGTTCATGGGATCCGTGTAACTTCGCAACCACCAAGCCGATCCGCTCGCTGGAAGACCTGAAAGGCCTGCGCGTCTTTACCTTCCCGACGGGTGGTCAGTTCCTTACCCGTTTTGGTGTGGTGCCTGTAACCCTGCCTTGGGAAGATATTGAAGTGGCCATTCAGACCGGCGAGCTGGACGGCGTGTGCTGGTCAGGCGCGACCGAAGTTTATACGGTCGGCTGGGCTGATATTAATAAATATTATCTCACCAATAATATCAGCGGTGCCTGGGCTGGTTCCTATTTTGCCAATACGGAAAAATGGAATGCCGTGCCTGCGCATTTGCAGCAGCTGTTTAAACTCAGCATGGACAGCTCCCATTACTACCGTCAGCATTGGTACTGGTGGGGTGAAGCCCATTACCGCACCACCGGCGGTAAGCTTGAACTGACAACTATTCCGGAAGCGGAATGGGGCAAAGTTGAAGATGAGGCCATGAAGTTCTGGGATGAAATTGCAGCGAAGAGCCCGCGCAATGCCAAAGTGGTCGAAATCCTGAAGAAA
>NZ_ANNO01000401.1:0-25432 GCF_000409565.1 Pseudochrobactrum sp. AO18b | reverse complement strand
GCCGCCGGAGGGGCGGCGACACTCCATTCTAATAAAATGCCGATGAAGCACGGAGTTGTAAATGACCGGAAACCTGACTTTTGATGCGCTGAAAAAAGCGGTCGCGAATGATGAGATTGATACCGTGCTTGTCTGCCTGACAGATATGCAGGGACGACTGGTTGGCAAGCGTTTCTATGCGCAGTTTTTTGTTGAATCTGCCTATGATGAAACCCATGGTTGCAGTTATTTGCTGGCCGATGATATCGATATGGAACCGGTTGCCGGATATGAGGCTGCCAGCTGGGATCAGGGCTATGGCGATTTTGTCATCAAGCCGGATATGTCCACGCTGCGGATTGCGCCATGGCTGGAGAAAACCGCTCTGGTATTATGCGATGTGCTCGACCATCACGATCATTCCGATCTCGCACATTCGCCACGTGCAATGCTGAAGAAACAGCTGGCACGGCTGAAAGAGCGCGGTTACCGCGCCTATTTTGCCTCAGAGCTTGAATTCTATCTCTTTGATGAGACTTATAAATCTGCGCGCGATAAATACTGGAAACATATGGATACATCCTCTCCGTATATTCAGGATTATATGATCCATCTGACCAGCAAGGAAGAACCAGTGCTGCGTGCGATGCGTAATCATCTCGCCAAAGCCGGTATTCCGATTGAGAATTCAAAAGGCGAGGCAGGTTCCGGTCAGCAGGAACTTAATGTTCGCTATGCCGAAGGACTGGATATGGCCGATCGCCATGTCATCATGAAAAATGCGATGAAGGAAATTGCCGAGGCGCAGGGCAAATGCATCACCTTCATGGCGAAATATGATTATTGCAAAGCCGGAAGCTCCAGCCATGTGCATAATTCCCTGTGGAGTCTGGATGGCAGCAAGTCACTGTTTTATGATCCTGATGCGCCTTATACCATGTCGCCGCTGATGCGCTCATGGGTGGCCGGACAGCTGAAATATGCCGCGGATTATACCTATTTCCTCGCGCCTTATGTCAATTCTTACAAGCGTTTTCAGGCGGGCACTTTCGCTCCGACCAAGATCACATGGAGTCGGGATAACCGCACAGCCGGTTTCCGCCTTTGCGGCGAAGGTACCAAAGGTATTCGTATTGAATGTCGTATCGGCGGTTCTGATCTCAACCCTTATCTGGCTTTTGCCGCGCTGATCGCTGCTGGCTTACGCGGTATTGATGAGAAGCTGGAACTGGAGGAGCCGTTTGTCGGTGATGCCTATGCGGCAGTGAAGCTGCAAGAAATTCCATACACCCTGCGCGATGCCATTGAAACGCTGAAGAATTCTGAATTCCTGAAAGAGGCTTTGGGCGAGAAGGTTCTTAATCATTACGTTCATACGGCTGATTGGGAACAGGTTGAATATGACCGCCGTGTCACTGACTGGGAGCTGCATCGTGGTTTCGAGCGCTATTGATTTAAGAATTATAAAAGGAATGAAGCCATGAGCGAAGTGGCGAGACTGATTTCTCCGATTGACGGTTCTGTTTATGCGGAGCGTGCCTGCCTCGATCTGGGGCAGGTGCAAGCCGTTGTGTCTGCTGCCAGACAGGCGCAGGCAGGCTGGGCAGCGCTGAGCATTGCTGAACGCGCAGGATACTGCTCGGCGGCACTCGCTGCTCTGGCCGCAATGAATGACGAGCTGGTGCCGGAGATCGCCTGGCAGATGGGGCGCCCGGTACGTTATGGCGGAGAAAATGGCGGCGTGCAGGAACGCGGCCAATATATGATTAATATAGCGGAAGAGGCGCTTAAGCCTCTGGTGCCGGAAGAGAAAGACGGGTTCCGCCGCTATGTGAAACATGTGCCACTTGGCGTGGTGATGGTGATTGCACCGTGGAATTATCCGTATCTGACAGCGGTGAACACGATTATTCCGGCGCTGATGGCTGGGAATACGGTTATTCTCAAACACGCCACACAGACACTGCTCGCCGGTGAGCGCTTTGCCAAAGCGTTTGAAATTGCTGGTTTGCCAAAAGGCGTGTTCAGCAATGTGGTGCTGGGACATGCAACTACGGAGGCGTTGCTTGCCTCAGGCACGATTGACCATGTGAATTTCACCGGTTCAGTCGGTGGTGGTCGTGCGATTGAAAAAGCTGCTGCCGGTACCTTCATGAGCATCGGGCTGGAGCTTGGCGGTAAAGATCCAGCCTATGTGCTGCCGGATGTTAATGTCGAGCATGCTGTTGCCAATCTCGTGGATGGTGCATTTTTCAATTCCGGCCAGTGCTGCTGCGGTATTGAGCGCATCTATGTGCATGAGGCGGTCTATGACAAATTCGTTGACGGTTTCGTTGATCTGACCAGCCAATATGTGGTGGGCAATCCGTTGGATGCATCCTCAACATTGGGGCCGATGGCACATGCGCGTTTTGCCGATCTGATCCGTGAGCAGAAGGCGGAAGCACTGCGTAAGGGGGCAAAAGCCCATATTAATATGCAGGTTGAGAATGACCGCGCCGGTTCACCTTATATCGCGCCTGAAGTACTGACCAATGTCGATCATCAGATGAGCGTGATGCGCGAAGAAAGCTTCGGGCCGATTGTCGGCATCATGAAAGTGCGCAGCGATGAAGAAGCTGTTGCGCTGATGAATGACAGCAATTTCGGGCTGACAGCATCACTCTGGACACCGGACACGGATCGCGCGGCCAATATTGCCGATCAGATTGAAACCGGCACCGTGTTTATGAACCGCTGTGACTATCTCGATCCGGGACTGGTCTGGACCGGTGTTAAAGATACGGGCAAGGGCGCTTCGCTGTCTTCTATCGGTTACGGCAATCTCACCCGTCCGAAATCCTATCACCTGCGTGAAAAAATCTGATCCGCCTTTGAATTTTGATGTGAAAGCAAATGCAATGACAACATTGATCTCAAAATGGAATTTCCCGACCACTGTGCTGTTCGGTGCTGGTCGTATTAAAGAACTGCCTGCAGTGCTGAAAGCTGCCGGCATCAGCAATCCGCTCTTCGTCACCGATCCGGGACTGGCGAGATTGCCGGTTGTGGCATCGACATTGGCAGTGCTGGATGAAGCCGGTGTAAAATACGGCACTTTTACTGAAGTGAAGCCTAATCCGGTCGAGAGCAATCTGACAGCCGGTGTTAAAGTCTATAATGACGGTAATCATGATGGTGTGATTGCATTCGGCGGCGGCTCGGCACTTGACCTTGGTAAACTGATTGCATTTCAGGCCAAGCAGACACGTCCGGTCTGGGATTTTGAAGATATCGGCGATTGGTGGACACGTGCAGACAGCGCGGTGATTGCACCGGTGATTGCTGTGCCGACAACGGCAGGAACAGGCTCGGAAGTTGGTCGAGCCGGTGTGCTGACCAATGAGGCAACACACACCAAAAAAGTGATTTTCCATCCGAAAATGCTGCCGGTGACAGTGATTGCTGATCCTGAGCTTTCCGTTGGCATGCCGCCTTTCATCACCGCTGGCACAGGACTGGATGCGCTAGCGCATTGCTTGGAGGCCTATTGTGCACCGGGTTATCACCCGATGGCGGATGGTATCGCGCTGGAAGGTATCCGGCTGGTGTTTGAAAATCTGCCGGTCGCCTATGCGAATGGTCGCGATATTACAGCGCGTGCCAATATGATGGCTGCGGCGGCAATGGGCGCAACAGCTTTCCAGAAGGGGCTTGGCGCTATCCATTCGCTGTCGCATCCGATCGGCGCGCTTTATGATACGCATCATGGCATGACCAATGCGGTCTTTATGCCTTATGTGCTGCATCATAACCGTGCGGCGATTGAAACCCGTATCGGACGGTTGGCTGATTATCTTGGCATTGCAGGTGGCTTTGACGGCTTCGTTGCAGCAGTGATGAAGCTGCGCAAAGAGCTGAATGTGCCGGACAGTCTGCCGGAGTTTATCAAGGGTCTGGAAATGGATGACGCCCGCAAGGATATGATTGCGGAAATGGCCATTGTTGATCCGACAGCCGGTGGCAATCCGGTTGAACTGACAAAAGACGGCGCGTTGAAGCTGCTTAATCAGGCGCTTAAAGGCACAGCCTGACAGTGTGAGTTGCTATACAGAATAAGGCGGTAGCAAAAAGCTGCCGCCTTTTTGTATTGGGGCGTGGATTATTTGTCGGAGACAAAATCAAAGACCAGCGAGCCCCGATCAGCCAATAGCGGCGCAACAAATTCTTTGAACTTCTGATGTTCCGGATCGTAAAAGGCCGGATCGATCACGGCCGGTGTGCCGACATAATAGTTCCGGTCACCTTCAGAGCGGAATTTGACAATAAATGCCTGATCGAAACCCTGAGCAAGATTTTCAAAACTGTTTTGTCTGCCCGCATGAATGGAAACAATATAAGGTTCACCATTGCGCCTTGCTGTGTGCTTCATATTCCGAAAACGCAGTAAAACGGCCATGCGTTGTGCATCACTTACATCAGGCCTGTAGCGAAACAGGACAATGTGGCGAATGACACCGGGTTTATAGTCCGGCGCTGTAAAAATTTCCGGTTTTTCTTCCTGCTGGAATGTAATTGGAATATGATTGCCGTGCCAGATAGATTGCGCCTGCGCGGAAGGGGTGAGGAAGAGTAATAATGCTGTGGCTTTAATGAATTGATGCATAATGGCCTCAAAATTTATTTTATGATATTCAATAAGTATTCTGAAATTAAATGCACTTTAGTATGAAATATTATGGCTTTGAGAAATATACAAAATATGATTTGAATAAAAGTGTTTTTTGTAAGTTGTTGTATTTGTAGTGCAATTGGCGGTTAAATGGCCGGATGCGCCGGCAAAATTACACGATTTTGCCGGCATGAATTGATGCAGTTAAGGGCGTGAGCCTTCTTCAGCCAATACCGGCACCGGATGGCCGCTTTCATCCACCGCTACCATGGTGAATTCACCTTTTGCAGTCATCAGACGTTCGCCGCTCATCAGATCTTCCGACCAGAGTTCGGTGGAAACAACGACAGAGCTGCGGCCGGATTTGATGACTTTCGACACGAGTTCAAGAATAGAACCCACACGCACCGGATATTTGAAATCCATTCTGCGGGAAGAAGCCAGCACGGTTGGCAGGCGGCAATAACGGGTAGCGGCAATGAAAGCACTTTTGCTCATTTCAGCCATAGCCTCGCCACCGAACATGGTGCCATAGGAATTGGCCTGATCCGCAAATACCACATCCGACATACGTAAAAGTGTCGGCTGGTCATCAATAGTCTCTGCCGTTACTGTCTTCGGCATAGGCGGCAGGCTCCATGCTTTGTCTTTTGTCAGTTCTGTTTTGGCAACCATGTGGAACAGTCCGCGGGTACACAGCACACGCTCGCCGCCGATCATATTCTCAGCCACCATTTCCACTTCAACCGAAAGCGAGGTGCGGCCGACACGGATAACTCTGGCCGTCAGTTCAACAATCTGCCCGAGCTTGACCGGCGCAGTATAATCAATACGTTCGCAAGAGGCGGTGACGAAAGGCACACGTCCGTGACGGGTGGCAGCAATGAACGCCACGCGATCCATCAGCGCAAAACCTGCACCGCCGAATAATGTGCCGTGATGGTTGGTGTCTCCGGGGAAAACAACGGTCACGAGACGTGAAATCAGAGGCACATCCTGACCATAAATCATCTCATCAGATGGTTGGATTTTCTGGTCATCATTCAGGGGCGCTGTCATGGATTTGTCCTTGCATGCCTTTGTCGGATTGCAGAAGGCATGTCCTTATCCGGTATTTAAACACTAGAGCGGTTTACGTCCAGATTGGATCACAGTGCTCGCTCTAGATACATTTAATTGTCGCATGTTCGCGGACGCTAAATGAGTCCATTTAGCTGCGCCATGCTCTATCTTTCGCGCTTTTACGGCGCATAAGGCCATTACACAAGGTTTGGTGACGGCATAGTGATGCCGGTTTTTGACCCGTTATATCAGGAAGATATTCCATCTTATTGTTTTTCAATATTCAATCCGTATTTGTCACATAATGAAAAAGCCGTGACAGTGGGGACTGTCACGACATTTATCTTGTTTGTGCTGCTTGTCTTTATTGTCAGGCAGCGGCGCGCAACTGGCGGGCAGCTTCAACCAGATTGACAAGAGCCGGTTTGGTTTCTGCCCAGCCACGGGTTTTCAAACCGCAATCCGGATTGACCCAAATCTGCTGCGCCTTGAGTTTCTGCGCTGCTTTTTCAATCAGATCGACCATTTCTTCCACATCAGGAATACGTGGCGAGTGAATGTCATAGACACCCGGACCAATTTCGTTCGGATAGCCCTGTTCGGAGAAAGCGCTCAGCAGTTCCATTTTGGAACGTGAGGTTTCAATCGAAATCACATCAGCATCTAGTGCTGCAATCGCAGGCATAATGTCGTTGAATTCCGAATAGCACATATGGGTGTGGATCTGGGTTTCATCGTTCACACCTGCGGCACTGAGACGGAACGCTGTTACAGCCCATTCCAGATAGGCAGCCCAGTCGCTTTTACGCAGCGGCAAACCTTCACGCAGAGCCGGTTCATCAATCTGGATAATGCTGATACCTGCGGCTTCCAGATCGGTCACTTCATCACGCAATGCCAGAGCAATCTGACGGCAAACCTCGGAACGTGGCAGATCATCGCGCACAAAAGACCATTGCAGCATGGTGACAGGGCCGGTGAGCATACCTTTCATTGGTTTATCGGTTTTGCTTTGGGCGAATTTTGCCCATTCGACAGTCATGGCAACCGGACGGGAAACATCACCATAGATTACCGGAGGGCGCACATAGCGCGAACCGTAGCTCTGTACCCAGCCGGATTGGGTGAAGGCATAGCCGTCGAGCTGTTCGCCGAAATATTGCACCATGTCATTGCGCTCAAATTCACCGTGAACCAGAACGTCAATGCCGATTTCCTCCTGCCAGCGGATTGCTGTTTCGGTTTCCTGCTCGAGGAAGTTTTGATAGTCGGCAGCAGACAATTCGCCTTTAGTAAAGCGCGAACGTGCCTGACGAACCTCTGTTGTCTGCGGGAAAGAGCCGATGGTTGTTGTCGGGTAAAGCGGCAGTTTCAAATGATCTGCCTGCAATTTGACGCGTGTATCAAACGGGCTTTTGCGATGCGACTGCGCATCGGTAGTCGCTGCAACGCGTGCCTGCACTGCCTTATTGTTGACCTTGGCTGAGGCCTTGCGGGCGGCAATAGCTTCATCCGAGGCCTTTAAAGCGGGTTCTGCTGTTTCCGGCTTGTCACCAAGAACTGTGCCGAGCACAGACAGTTCTTCCAGTTTCTGCGCGGCAAAAGCCAGCGATTGACGGATTTCCGCATCGAGTTTCTTCTCCGATGCCAGATCAATCGGCACATGCAGCAGCGAGCAGGATGATGCAATCTGCACAGTATCGGTGCCACGCTTGGCAATGACTGATTTTACACGTCCGGCAATGGCACGCAGATCAGCTCGCCAGATATTGCGGCCGTCGATTACGCCGAGTGAGAGCACCAGATCGGGGCGGGCGATTTTAGCAGCGGCATCAAGATCCTGTGGTGCGCGAACCAGATCAATATGCAAACCGGCAACCGGCAGTGTGATTGCGGTCAGCAGATTGTCGCCATAGGAGCCGAAATAATTGGCCAGCAGGATTTTCAGTTCCGGCAGTTTTTCCGCCAGAAACTCATAGGTCGTGCGGATAGCGTCATGGTCGCGGGCATCAAGATCAAGGCTCAGAACCGGCTCGTCAATCTGCACCCAGTCAGCGCCTGCGGCATGAAGCTGGACAAGAATTTCCGTATAGACCGGCAGCAGGGCTTCCAGTGTCTTGTTCAGATCAAAATTGGCATCGTTGGATTTGCCGAGCTTGAGGAATGACACTGGCCCGAGCAGAACAGGGCGGGTGTGAATGCCAAGTTCTTTGGCTTCATTGAATTCGTTGAGCGCTTTATTGTCGGTCAGGGTGAATGTCTGGCCGGCGCTGAATTCCGGCACCATGTAATGGTAATTGGTGTCGAACCATTTGGTCATTTCCAGCGCGGGTACGCCATTACCGGAGGCGCCGTTGCCGTGATCACGGCCGCAGCTGCAGCTTGCCAGTTCTATCGGTATAATGACCTTACCCCCGCGTGCCAGTGCGAAATAGGTGTCCAGATCAACCTTGCCGCTTTTCCAGCCATAGACTGCCGGAATAACGCCGAGCGTTACAGCCAGATCAAGCACATGGTCATAGAGGGAGAAGTCATTGGACGGAATGTTCTTAATGCCTTTTTCCTGCTGCAGTTTCCAGTTGGCGGCGCGCAAGGATTTGGCAGTGGCAAGCAGGTCTTGCTGTGAGGATTTGCCTGCCCAGTAGGATTCAAGAGCGAATTTGAGTTCACGCTGTTTTCCGATACGCGGAAAACCGAGATTGGCTGTAGTAACGGTCATTTCAATACCCCGACGAATGCTGGCAAATTGTTGTTGCGGGCAGAAGGCGTAGCCCTTTTTGTCTCTTAAAGATGTACCGGGCAGGTCTCCTGGCTTGCGGGTCATCCTTCGCTTCCGGTCTTCCCAAAATACCGCCATTTCAGTTGCCTGAAAGCCGATTTGTTGGCCGCCCCGCATTCCCTCTTAGCTTTCATACAATCGGGCAAAGGTTTGGGAGGATTGCGCAATTGCAGGAAGAACCACGATATAGAGAGACTGCCTCATCAAAAACTGAATGTCAATAATGATATAAAGATTTGTTTATATGGATATATAGTTATGAATTGCATTGAATTGCGCATTGATACGTAAAAATCATTGGCAGGACATAGAACTGAAATCCCGCTGATACGAATCAAATGGTGAAAATATGCGCCGTCAGGGATTTGTGCGGACACGGCGTCAGATTATTTTTCTAATATACATTTCCGCGTCAGCGCATGTCGCATTAATCATGTGCTTACGGTCTGATATTGTGCTGATTTTGCATAATGTCAGTATGGCTGCCATATTTTTATTGCGCGAATGGCTGGCAAAAGTTATGCAAAACGTAATTTTTCATGCTGCAATCGCAAGAAAGGGAAATTTCGATGTCGCAGGATAATCCTCTCGAAAATGCACTTGTTCGTCTTGATGAAGCCGCCAGCCATCTGGATATTGACGCGGATGTTATCGAAAAGCTGAAATTTGCCCGAGAGACTACCAAGGTGCGACTGATGATCCGTATGGATGACGGATCACGAAAATCCTTTATTGCATGGCGTTGCCGCTATGATGATACACGCGGCCCGACAAAAGGCGGCATCCGTTATCATCCTGAATCAACAGCTGAAGAAGTGGAAACACTGGCTTTCTGGATGACTTTTAAATGCGCGGTGATGAATCTGCCTTATGGCGGCGGCAAGGGCGCTATTCAGGTTGATCCGCGTAAACTCTCCAAGGCAGAACTGGAACGGTTGTCACGCGCTTATATTCAGGCTTTTGCCCGTATACTGGGGCCTGACCGCGATATTCCGGCACCGGATGTTTACACCAATTCGATGATTATGGGCTGGATGGCCGACGAATATTCGCAGATTGTCGGCCAGTCATCGCCTGCGGTGATTACCGGTAAGCCGATTGCGCTCGGCGGCTCGCTTGGTCGTGATGATGCAACGGCACGCGGCGGTTTCTATCTGGTGCGCCATCTGGCTGCCGATCTCGGGCTGTCAGAAGAATTGCATGTCACCATTCAGGGCTTTGGTAATGCCGGTCAGCATATGGCCAAGCTGATGACCAGTGATGGTCATAAGATTGTTGCGGTGTCGGATTCTGAGGGCGCGGTTTATTGTGCATCCGGTCTGGATGTTGCGGCGCTGATCCATGCGAAGCAGAATGGCCGCTCGGTTCTGGCAACAGTAGGGCATGGCGGTCATGAGGCACTGGCAGCGGAAGATCTGGTCGGCGTTGCCTGTGATGTGCTGGTTCCTGCGGCGATGGAAGATATGATCCATGCACGCAATGCCGGTTCTGTGAAAGCCAAGCTGATTGTGGAGCTGGCCAATGGTCCTGTGACACCCGAAGCCGATGCTATTCTGGAAAAAATGGGCGTAACAATCCTGCCGGATATTCTGGCTAATGCCGGTGGCGTGACCGTTTCCTATTTTGAGTGGGTGCAGAACCGCCAGTGCTATTATTGGGAGCTGGAAGAAATCCATTCGCGCTTACGCGTGATTATGGAGCGGGAAGGTCGCGCTATCTGGAATGTTGCCAAGGACAAAGGCGTAACCATGCGCACCGCCGCTTATGTTCATGCGCTGTTGCGTCTCTCGCAGGCGATTGAAGCACACGGCACGCAAAGTGACTTTGTTGCGTAAAACGCAACGGGTGTGATTTTGTTGCCTGAAAAGGTAACGGGAATTGATCCCCGATGCATATACAAAATATAATGAAGGCCGGTGAAAACCGGCCTTTTCCATTTTATAAAGAAGATGAAATATCTAATTGATTATTTTAAAGATTGTTTCCAGAAAAGAATGATTTTTCCGAGTGTAACACCGGCAATAGCACCAGCGGATTTGACAATGAAATCCGAGATTTCGCCATGTCTGTCGGGCGTCAGGCGCTGCATCAGTTCAAACAAGCCGGCAGCAGAAATCAGCATAATCAGAACCAGCGCCCAGCGCTTCGGATAGGCCAGACAAAACAGCAGGCCAATTACCAGCAGCATTGTAAAACGCTCGGCAGTCACATAACCCGGAATATGCGGGCGAAAGCCAATCGGGCTAATGGTGACTGCAAGAAGCAAGGCCAGCATCAACCAGGCAAGAACAGGCAATACAGGAAAACGGCGCATTTATTCCTCGTCAGTCGGTAGCTGCTGGGTTTCATCCTCATTGCAGGGAAGATACAGCATTTCGGTAAACAGCGTTTTGACAGTCTCGCCGAGAAGGAAATCACGGCCGGCGATTTCATCGACGCCGATGCACCATTGCACGCCACGCGGAGAAAGGCCGAACTCCGTCGAGAGATAGGATTTGGCATATTCTACGCCGTCTGCGCAATCTGTCTGACGGGTGTCTTTACAAAACCCGCCTTCCTGAGCAAGCTGTTTCAGAGACTGCTGTCCGGCAGACATTGTATAGAAATAGGTGCCAGCGCAGGATGCTGCGACCACACCACCAATGCCGATCAATGCAATGACTGCTTTTCTCATCGTAAACCTGTCTGGAGCGGGTTCGGAAGGCTTCTGTCTGCCGCCTTAGCACGGAGGGGGATTGAGGGCTAGAGCATTTCCCAGTCAAGTTGGGTCAACTTGACGCTCTTAAATTCGCCAAGTTGGGTCAACTTGACGGCTGTGAAAATGCAACCAAATAAAAAACCTAGAGCGGACGCTATGGTCCTATCTGAACGCAAACCGCTCTAGACTACGCTTGAATGAATTATGACAGCTTTACAGAGCAGATTTATGGATCAGCGCCTTTTGCCCGTATTTCAGCTGTGTTGCACATCGGACATATCAGCGATGATAAGTCATTTTTCCGGTGCTTTGCTGCGGTGCAGTACCTTGTTATTATGCGTATGGCTTTTTATAGAGTTGCTGTGCGCATTGCACAGATACGACACAAAACGGATATACAGTTCTGTTAGACGCTGTTTTCCTGATTGCGTTCTTTCCCGTCCATTTTCTGCTCTCTCACTGAAACGGTTCATATGCAGCACACTGACCCGTCCCAAAACATTGATTCCGAAAAACATATCCGCGACGATGTGTATGATGAGGACGGTTCTGTCAGTGAGGCGCTTGTAACCCGTATTGAGGCTGCGCTTGAAGCGCGCGATGCCGATCTTCTGCGTGATGAAGTGCGCGATCTGCACCCTTCAGAACTTGGCCATCTGCTTGAAGCGCTGGATGCCACTGAGCGTCAGTCGCTGGTAGAATTGCTCGGCGAAGAATTCGACTTTGAGGCGCTGACCGAGGTTGATGAAGCGATCCGTCTTGAGATCGTGGATGCCATGCCCAACGAGCAGATTGCCGAGGGTGTGCAGGAACTCGATTCCGATGATGCGGTTTATATTCTTGAGGATATGGACCAGCAGGATCAGGACGAGATTCTGGCCAAGCTGCCATTTACCGAGCGTATCCGGTTGCGTCGTGCGCTGGAATATCCGGAAGACAGTGCAGGGCGCCGTATGCAGACGGAATTTGTCGCCGTGCCGCCATTCTGGACGATCGGACAGACGATTGACTATATGCGTGAAGACAACGACCTGCCGGACAGGTTCTCGCAGGTTTTTGTAATCGATCCGGCTTTTCATCTGCTCGGCACAATTGATCTTGACCGCCTGTTGCGTGTGCAGCGCGTTGTGCGTGTGGAAGACCTGATGGTTGAGGCACGCCACGCTATTCCCGCGACGATGGATCAGGAAGAAGCCGCACAGATTTTTGAACAATATAACCTGCTGTCCACTGCTGTTCTCGATGAGAATGAACGTCTCGTCGGCGTGCTGACGATTGACGATGTGGTAGATGTTATTCAGGAAGAAGCCGAAGAAGACATCATGCGTCTCGGTGGTGTGGGTGATGAAGAACTGTCCGACAGCTTCATGACTATTGCCCGCTCGCGCTCGCCGTGGCTGTTCGTCAATCTGTTTACGGCTTTTCTGTCTGCCTCAGTGATTGGTCTGTTTGACGGCACTATTCAGCAGATGGTGGCGCTGGCGGTGCTGATGCCGATTGTTGCCTCAATGGGCGGTAATGCGGCAACCCAGACCATGACCGTGACTGTGCGTGCGATTGCCACCCGTAATATTGATATTCACAATGCGGCACGCGTTATCCGCCGTGAGGCGCTGATCGGGCTGCTTAACGGCATGATGTTTGCAATTATGATCGGTACAGTTGCGGGTTATTGGTTTGATAACTGGCATCTCGGCGGCATTATCGGCAGTGCAATGATTATCAATATGCTGGCGGCAGCCTTGGGCGGAATTCTCATTCCGCTGCTGTTGCACCGTCTGGGTGCGGATCCGGCCATTGCATCTGCGGTTTTTGTGACCACTGTGACGGATGTGATCGGCTTTCTTGCCTTTCTCGGTCTGGCGACCTGGTGGTTCGGCTTCTCGTTCTCTTAAATCCCATGCGTTTTAAAGTTGCGTAATATGCGCCTTATGCGATTTTTTGTTGCGTATTTTTTATTATTTAATATTGAATGATATTTTGCTTTGTGAGCGGGGATTTTCGCGATTTACAGCAAAAATGAGATTTTTACAGGCCGGATTGTTTTTCGGGTACTCCCAAAAACAATCCGGCAAAAATAATCCGGCAATGACTATCAAGCAATTGCGAATGAAATATTGACTTTTACGTAAATGCGATGTCACAAAGAGAAGAAAACAAGTTGGTGGACTGAATGCGTGAATATTATTCGATTACGGAGCTGACGAGGGAGTTTGGGATTTCCACACGAACTCTGCGCTTTTATGAAGACGAGGGGTTAATTCATCCTCTGCGTCGTGGTCGGACACGTCTTTTCCGTCCTTCAGACCGGCATTTGCTTAAACAGATTATGCGTGGCAAACGGCTCGGCTTTTCGATTGCTGAAATTCACGAAATTATCCAGATGTATCGCGAACCGCCGGGTGAGGCCGGTCAGCTGCGCCTGCTCATTAAGCGCGTTGAAGAAAAGCGCGAGGATTTGCGCCAGAAACGTCGCGATATTGACGAGACATTGAGCGAGTTGGATCAGGTTGAAGAAGCCTGCATCGGACGCATGGCCGAGCTGGGTGTGCGTACCTGACAGCGCGATTAATTAATCGGAAGGGCAGTCTATTCTTATTGAACAGGCTGCCCTTCTTGCGTTTTAGCGACACATTGTGCGGAGAATGTGCTGAGTTTTTCGCGCTCTTCATCTGTTGTGGTGCTGCTTTTCAAGAGATTGGTCAGCTGGTTGCTCTGGATATTTTCCAGCATACAGCCGCAATAGATCCGGCATAGTTGCGGGTCACTGTCGGCACTGCACTGAACAGTGCATTGCTGGATAAAATTGGCAGCCTGAATTGCCGGTGATGGCGGGAGGATTGCCGAAAACCCGTAGAGCAGACCGATCAGGATAGGTTGATGCACCAGATAAAAGATCAGGCTGTGACGGCCGATAAAGATGAGCAGGCGTTCCAGCCATTGCGGTTTGATCCCGCCTTGCAGCAAGCGCAGCAAACCGGTTGACTGCATGATACGCGCCGCCGCAATGCCGAGCAGCACTGCACCAAACCACGGAAACAGCGGCACATAATCGTTGGAAATCGGATTGACGGTCGAAAGGCCAACCCACCACAGTGCCGGATGGTCAAAAATTTCTGCGCGGAAATAAACCGGTGTTGCTATGATTGCTGCGGCCAGTGCAACAGTGATCCATACGGGCATGCGCAGGAATAACAGGCCGAGCAGGCTTGCCAGTGCGATCTGATGCAGAATGCCGAAGAAGATAAAGCCTTGCGGCATGAAAAACCATGTCAGCAGGCTGATTGCGGCGGCGGCAATAACCACTTGCGCCAGACGTTTGAAAAATGGCTGCCAGCGAATGGCGCGGCCATGGGCAAGCACCAGACTGAAACCGACCAGAAACAGAAAGCTGGAAGCAATGCAGCGGGCAAAAATCCGCCACCAGCCCTGACTGGCGCTGCCCTGCACCAGATAGCCGAAAAATTCCAGATCCCAGCCGAAATGATAGATCGCCATGGCAATCAGTGCCAGCCCGCGGGCAATATCCAGTCGTCCGAGACGTGAACCGGATTTCATGGGTGTTACAGCGTTAAGAGCAGTGCTGGCCGGATTCATTGCAGACTTTCAGCTGAGGCGTTTGTACGGATTTGATTGCCTATAGCTATAATGAGTTCATGCCGGTGACAAGCTGACAGATGACAGGAGATTTGTCGTGATTTGGTGGTCAGACTGGTGCGGTAACGGAGGGTAACTGGCTTTAATGTGTGGTTATTACATGTAGTTCAGACAGAATTTGGCCGAAATGGTAAATATGACAAGATGAGGTTTTACAATTAGATAATTGAATTTAAATGGTAATTTCTATCATGGTAAATTTGCATAGCTGCTATGTCATGGTTTCGTCGCAATTGCAGATTGCTTGTGAACCGGCTTTGGATTATAAATAAAGGACAGGCATAGCAATGAGTGCGGTGCATGTTCTCATGAATGAAATACCGGAAACGAGTAAAATATTCCATGGATGAAACAGTTCAGAAGTCCTGCTGGGGTGTAACCCTTTGGGCAGTTATTGGATTGGCCGCTGTAATTTTGTTGACCTATTTGTTCTCCGTGTAATTACGGATATTCAAAAGAAATTTCAGAGCGTTCAGATCACCGGTGCTTTCAAAGCCCGGTGATTTTTTATTGTGCTGCCGGTTTTGCTGGAGCGGTTTACGTCCAGATTGGATCACAGTGCTCGCTCTAGATTCTTTAATTTGCCGCATTATCACAGCCGTCAAGTTGATCCAACTTGGCGAATTTAAGAGCGTCAAGTTGATCCAACTTGACTGTGAAATGCTCTGGAGCCTGCTTTTTCAAAAGGCGATATTTCAAACATTGTCGCTTTCTTGCTGTTTTTTGGTGCAATCCGCGCATGTTGCCACCATATTAAATGAGACACTTATCTGATCCGGTTTTACAGAACCGCATAACGGGTTATATAGGGCTTGAGATGAGGGAGTTTGCGGGCGGTGATTTGCCTGCACTTTTAGAGCGGTTTACGTCCGGATTGGATCATAGCGCTCGCTCTGGATTCTTTGCTTTGTCGCATATTCGCGGACGCTAAATGAGTCCATTTAACTGCGATATGCTCTGGAAATGAAAGAACGGTATCTTCTATGTTCCTGTCAGTTTTTGATCTGTTTAAAATTGGCATCGGGCCGTCCAGCTCCCATACAATGGGGCCGATGACGGCAGGGCATCAGTTTCTGAAAGAGCTGAAAGACGGCGAGTGGCCACGTCCGCATAATGCGAAAGTGACACGTATCAAAGCCTATCTGCATGGTTCGCTGGCTTTTACCGGTATCGGTCATGCAACGGATCGGGCGGTTATTCTCGGCCTTTGCGGGTTTTTGCCGGCCAATATTGATCCGGATAAAATGGACGATCTGCTGGCCAAAGTGAATGAAGAGCACAAAATTCGCCCGAGCGGTCATCCCGCCTATGATTTTGACCCCAAAGCCGATCTGGTAATGGATCGTAAAGTGGCTTTGCCGGGGCATGCCAATGGTCTGGCTTTTGAAGCGCTGGATCGTGACGACCGTGTTTTGCTGCGCCGCGTTTATTATTCGATCGGCGGCGGCTTTATTGTCACCGAAGAAGAGCTGAATGCAACGCGTGTAAGCGGCGGCAAGAAGCAGGTTGACGATAATGTGCCTTATCCTTTCTCCACGGCGAAAGAGATGCTGCAAATGTCGGCGGCAAGCGGTCTTTCCATTGCGGAAATGAAACGCGCCAATGAAGAAACCCGCATGAGCCGTGAAGAGCTGGATGCGGGGCTGGATAAAATCTGGGATGCTATGCGCAGTTGTATTGAGCGCGGGCTGACACAGGAAGGCATTATGCCGGGCGGGTTGAAGGTGCGCCGTCGTGCCAAGCAGCTGCATGACCGGCTCAATGAAGAATGGCGTCAGAACCGTCATAATCCGCTGCTCGCTAATGACTGGCTGTCCGTCTATGCGATGGCGGTAAATGAAGAGAACGCTGCCGGTGGCCGTGTTGTTACTGCGCCGACCAATGGTGCAGCTGGTGTTGTGCCTGCTGTCATGCGCTATTATCTGCATTTCCATGATGACGCTGACCAGAAGGGCATTCGTGACTTTCTGCTGACCTCTTCAGCCGTTGGCGGCATTATCAAACACAATGCGTCGATTTCCGGCGCTGAGGTTGGCTGTCAGGGTGAGGTCGGCTCGGCTTCGGCTATGGCTGCCGCAGGGCTCGCTGCTGTGCTGGGCGGAACACCTGAGCAGATTGAGAATGCGGCTGAGATCGCACTGGAACATCATCTGGGCATGACCTGCGATCCGATTGCCGGACTGGTGCAGGTGCCTTGCATCGAGCGTAATGCGCTGGGTGCGGTAAAGGCTGTGACCGGTGCATCATTGGCCGTGAAGGGCGATGGTACGCATTTCGTGCCGCTGGATGCTTGTATCGAAACCATGCGCCAGACCGGCGTGGATATGAATGAGCGCTATAAGGAAACCAGTCTCGGCGGGCTTGCCGTGAATGTGGTTGAGTGCTGATTTCAGCTTTATAGAATACAAAAACTCCGCATGATGAATGCGGAGTTTTTTATTTATATCAATAAGATATGATAATATTTTAATCTTTTGAATTAGGTTTGTTCAGTCGCTCAGCAATCCGTGCTTTGTTGATGGTGATTGCTGCTTCATCCGGCTGCCAGTCAGCACACCAGTGTTGCGGAATGCCTTCAATAAGATGTGCTGTCGATTGGTAAGACGGCTGATAGCCGCGGCGCAGCATTTCATCAATCAATGCCTGTTGCCGTTGCACGAGAAAGCCCAGACGCGGATAGAAGAACCGTACATGGCCTTTGCCCAAAGTGTAGCTGCGCGGATTGCGCGGATCATCCGGCTTTTCTCCGCGCTCAATGGCTGCACGGGCAAGTGTGAAAATCCGCGGCAGCTCACGATATTCAGCCACCAGATGCGGACCGGTCAGTTCCTGCGGTGGTATACAATTGATACGGGTCATCAGAGCGCAGCGGCTTTGCTGTTCAATTTGGCCGCGAGAGCAACTGCACCGGTCAGGGCATCGGCTTCTGGTGCGCGCAGACGCGGCTGATAGCGTGCAGACAAACGCGGGCCGTAAAGCGCACCGAGACCGCCGATCAGAGACAGAACCGGCTGATCGTCACTCATGGATACGTCGAGAGCGGCTTCAATCGTCTCGACCGATTGTTTGAGAATTTTTTCTGCCAGCGGGTCATTTTGCGCAGCATATTCAAAAACCATCGGCGCAAAACGGCCAAAATCATTCGGGCGTGCATCATGCGCGAAGCGCACAATGGCATGCGGTTCATTGTCAAAATGATCAAGCAGCGCATTGCTGAGCGGTGTGCGCTGATAAATACCGTCATAGGCCAGCAGGGATTCTTCCAGAAGCTTCTGGCCAAGGCGTGCACCGCCGCCAAGATCACTGACTTTGAAGCCCCAGCCACCTTTCATAGTGACAGTATGATTGCGGCGGGAAATATAAACAGAGCCGGTGCCGAGGATAACCACAACGCCGTCCTGATCGCCGATAGCGCCCTGTAACGCGATAATACCGTCGGAGACCACGCTGCTTCTGGCAAAGGGCAGGGCTTGCTGCAATTGTTCGGCAACGCCGGAAACATTGGCACCTGCCAGACCGAGGCAGGCAGTAATGCGGCTATAGGATTTTACCGGCAATTCGGCAGCAAGCAGTGCGGCATCGGTAGCCGCAAGAATATTTACCACAGATATATCCATATCAGTCATGATATTGGCAGGGCCTGCCTGACCGGTACCCAAGACTTTACCTGTTGTATCTGCAATTGCTGCACGGCATCCGGTGCCGCCACCGTCTATGCCAAGAATATAATCCGCCACATTATGCTCCCGATTCTCTGCCCGTTTCTGATACGGGTTTTATTGCAGGTAACACAAATTGCCAATTCCGAGAATATTTTCATTTAAACCGTTTTAAATTATCCGCAAGGCCAGTTAATTGCCCGCCAAATGCTTTTGCGAGTCGCATCACTCAGCTTTCACTCCGGTTACGCGAATTGGTATTCAAGGATGGTCTTTTATGATGATCCATATGGTCGAAAAAAATAGAACCAATATTGCTGTTTGAATAAGACGACTGCCCGAGAATGCAAGTAATGGTGATAAAATCTTTGCTTTTGCTGGACAGGAAAAGATATTTACGCATTACTCTGTGTGAGGACAGACGGGAGAAGAGGTCTTAAGGGAGCTGTGAGTGCCGGACGGGGTATTTTGAGGAATATACCGCAACCTGCATCATGAAAATTCCCGAAGTTTTTCTTTCTGCAATCAATGGTTCTGTTCTGAGGCTGAGGGACATGATTTTTTGTCCGTATGCCGGAATTGGCAGCTGATAATGAACAACCGGTGCAGCTTTTTGCAACGGTAAATCTGAAAGTGACTATCCGGAAAATCGGAAGTGCTCTGAGAACAGAAACAAACATATTTCAATGACGCCTCTGAATGAGTGCGCGCGGGGAGAGTAAAATGAACTTTAAAAACTTCAGTTCCGCTTTGCTGGCATCAAGTGTTCTTGGTGCTTCCGTATTGGGTGCTGTATCGGGTGCTTCGGCGCAGGATGTAACACTGACCATTGAAAGCTGGCGTAATGATGATCTGCCGATCTGGCAGGAAAAGCTCATTCCGGCTTTTGAGGCAGCTAATCCGGGTATTAAAGTTACCTTCAATCCTTCTACACCAACCGAATATGATGCGGCGCTGGGTGCCAAGCTTGATGCCGGTACTGCCGGTGACATCATTACCTGCCGTCCGTTCGACAAGTCACTGGCGCTTTATGAAAAAGGCCAGCTGTCTTCGCTCAACGATCTCGATGGTATGAAGAATTTCAGCGATGTGGCAAAATCCGCATGGCAGACCGATGACGGTAAGACATCTTTCTGCGTGCCGGTTGCCTCGGTTATTCATGGCTTCATCTATAACAAAGATGCCTTTGAAAAAGTAGGAGTCAGCGTTCCTAAGACTGAAGAAGAATTCTTCGCAGCGCTCGACAAGATCAAAGCTGACGGCA
Organism: Pseudochrobactrum sp. AO18b; assembly: GCF_000409565.1. NCBI lineage: Bacteria > Pseudomonadati > Pseudomonadota > Alphaproteobacteria > Hyphomicrobiales > Brucellaceae > Pseudochrobactrum > Pseudochrobactrum sp. AO18b. The sequence goes on along the minus strand of NZ_ANNO01000401.1, from coordinate 5,683 downwards.
ATTATATTCCGATGGCTATGGGCACCAAAGATCTTTGGGAAGCCGCAACGATGGGCTACCAGAATATCGGCCCGACATATTGGAAGGGTGAGGAAGGTCGTAAGGCTCTGATCGCCGGTACACAGAAGCTGACCGATGCGGACTGGGTTGACCCTTATAAGACCCTTGCAAAATGGAAAGATTATCTGGGCGACGGTTTCGAAGCACAGACCTATCCGGACAGCCAGAACCTGTTCACCCTCGGCCGCGCCGCAATCTATCCGACCGGTTCATGGGAAATCAGCGTTTTCAACCCGCAGGTTGATTTCAAAATGGGCGCGTTTCCGCCTCCGGTTCGTAAAGACGGCGACACCTGCTATATCTCCGATCACAACGATCTGGGTATCGGCATGAATGCCAAGACCAAAAATCCGGAAGCGGCTGCCAAGTTCCTGAACTGGGTGGCATCGGATGAATTCGCAACCATTTATGCGAATGCGCTGCCGGGCTTCTTCAGCCTGTCTTCCAACGAAATCAAGCTGGAAGACCCGCTGGCTGCGGAAATGGTTGGCTGGCGTAAGGATTGTAAGTCGACCATCCGTTCGACCTACCAGATCCTCTCACGCGGTACACCAAATCTGGAAAACGAAACCTGGATTGAATCCGCAAATGTTATCAATGGTACAGTGACACCTGAACAGGCCGGCGAAAAGCTGCAAAAAGGCCTCGACAGCTGGTACAAGCCTGCGAAATAACATGAATTGAAGCCATTCGCCGCAACCCGTGCCATTGTCTGATGAAGATGTGGTGCGGGGGCAGGCGGATGGCTTTTTTGCCGTGTTATTATTGTTACCTGTTTTTTATGCATGTTCCGGCACAAGACTAAAGTTGCTCTGCCGGAAATGCCCTGTTTGAAAGCTTACGACCGGTATGGCGCGAAATTCGACAAGCAAACCGCCTTTCCGCTGGCATATAGCGGTTTTTCTGGCACCGGCGGTGCTGGTTTATACGGCTATTATGATCCTGCCGCTTTTCGGAACCATGCAATTGTCGCTGTTCCGCGTTGAAAATCAGGAAAGCTTTTTTGTCGGTCTGGATAATTTCCGCACATTGCTCGGTGATGAGCGCTGGTCGGCGAGTTTCTGGAACGCGCTGGGCAATAATATGTGGTTCTTTATCATCCATATGGTGGTGCAGAACCCGATCGGTATTTTGCTTGCCGCATTGCTCAGCCATCCGAAACTGCGCTTTGCCGCTTTCTACCGCTCCGCGATTTTCATTCCGACCATTCTGTCCTTTGTGATTGTCGGCTTCGTGTGGAAGCTGATCCTGTCACCGCTTTGGGGCGTGGCACCGAATATGCTGGATCTGGTGGGGCTGAAGAGCCTGTTCGCACCATGGCTCGGCCAGAAAGAATATGCGCTGACAGCACTTGGCCTGATTTCGGTCTGGCAGTTTATCGGTATTCCTATGATGCTGATCTATGCGGCGCTGCTGTCTATTCCTGATGAGATTATTGAAGCTGCGGAATGCGACGGGATTACCGGCGCATCACAGTTCTGGAAGATCAAGCTGCCGCTGATCCTGCCATCCATCGGGATTATCTCCATTCTGACCTTTGTCGGCAATTTCAATGCGTTCGATCTGATCTATTCGGCGCAGGGTGCACTGGCAGGGCCTAATTATTCCACCGATATTCTCGGCACATTCATGTTCCGCACCTTCTTCGGTTTCCAGCTTCAGGTTGGCGACAAGAATATGGGTGCAACGATCGCCTCGCTGATGTTCTTCATCATTCTGATCGGCGTCTGTGTCTATCTGTTCGGTATTCAGCGACGTCTGCGTCGCTACCAGTTCTGAGGATATTAATATGAGCCGCGCAACACAGTCTCCGGTACGCAGTATCGCCGCCCATGCGATCCTTATCCTCTATACGCTGATCGCCCTGTTTCCGGTGGTGATTATCATCATCAATTCCTTCAAGACCAAGGCGGCAATCTTTCGCTCGCCTTTGTCATTGCCGAATTCGGAAACATTCAGTCTGATCGGCTATCAGACAGTCACGTCGCAGGGGAATTTTTTCCTTTATTTCCAGAATAGTATGATTGTTACCGTGGTGGCGATTGCGCTGGTGCTGATTTTCGGGGCAATGGCCGCCTTCGCACTGTCGGAATATCGCTTTCGCGGCAATACGCTGATGGGGCTTTATCTGGCGCTGGGTATTATGATCCCGATCCGCCTTGGCACAGTTTCCATTCTGGAACTGATGGTTGCCAGTGGTCTGGTGAATACGCTGACATCGCTGATCCTTGTTTATACGGCGCAGGGACTGCCGCTGGCGATTTTCATCCTGTCTGAATTTATGGGGCAGGTGTCGAAAGACCTCAAAGATGCCGGCCGTATGGATGGTCTGAGTGAATATCGTATTTTCTTCCGCCTCGTGCTGCCGCTGGTGCGTCCGGCTATGGCAACTGTTGCGGTGTTTACGATGATCCCGATCTGGAATGATCTCTGGTTCCCGCTGATCCTTGCGCCGTCTGAGGAAACCAAAACTGTTACGCTGGGCGCACAGATGTTTATCGGGCAATATGTAACCAACTGGAATGCGGTTCTGGCCGCGCTGTCGCTGGCAATCCTGCCGGTACTGATCCTGTATTTCATATTCTCCCGTCAGTTAATTCGCGGCATTACCGCAGGAGCAGTCAAATGAGTGAAGTCGGGGCAAAAAAACTGCGCGTAATGGTCGCCGGTCTGGGGAATATGGGCTTAAGCCATGCGCTGGCCTATCATAAAAATCCGGGCTTTGAGATTGTCGGTCTGGTCAATCGTTCAAGCGTTAATCTGCCAGAGGAACTGCGCTCCTATCCGCTGCTGACTTCCTATGAAGAGGCATTGCAGCAGCTGAAGCCTGATCTGGTCTGCGTGGCGACCTATTCGGACAGCCATGCTGATTATGCGATTATGGCAATGGAAGCCGGCAGTGACGTTTTCGTTGAAAAGCCATTGGCGACAACCGTGGCTGATGCGGAGCGTGTAGTTGCAAAAGCCAAAGAGACAGGCCGCCAGCTGGTGATCGGCTATATTCTGCGCCATCATCCGTCATGGGTACGCCTGATTGAAGAAGCGCGCAATCTCGGCGGGCCATATGTTTTCCGTATGAATTTGAACCAGCAGTCCAGCGGTGCCCATTGGCAGACGCATAAACAGCTGATGAAAACCACATCGCCGATTGTTGATTGCGGTGTGCATTATCTGGATGTGATGTGCCAGATCACCGATGCCAAGGCTGTAGAAGTGCGCGGCATGGGCGTGCGTTTGAGCGATGAAGTTGCGGAAGGCATGTATAATTACGGCCATTTGCAGGTGCTGTTCGCGGACGGCTCAGTAGGCTGGTATGAAGCAGGCTGGGGGCCGATGATGTCGGAAACAGCTTTCTTCGTGAAGGATGTGATCTCGCCAAAGGGCTGTGTGTCCATTGTGATGGAAGAGGGCGCAAGCTCTGCCGATATCAATACCCACACCAAAACCTCTGTAATCCGCGTGCATCAGGCTGAAACTGATGCAGAGGGCAAGTTCAAAAAGCAGGACGAGCTTTTATCTATGCAGGGTGAGCCGGATCATCAGGAATTGTGTGACCGCGAGCAGGCTTTCATGCTGAAAGCGATCACCGGGAATATTGACCTGACTCGCCATATGGATGATGCGGTGCAGTCTTTGCGTATTTGTCTTGCCGCGGATGAAAGCGTGCGCAGCGGTCTGGCTGTGAAATTGTAAAACAGCCTGCGATTTGCATTGCGTAGCTTTGGCCTTGAAAACATTCTGACAGGAAAACGACTTTGGGAACTCTGAAACTCAATAATATCCGTAAATCATATGGTCAGGTCGATATTATCAAAGGTATCGATCTGGATGTGCGGGACGGGGAACTGGTCGTTTTCGTCGGACCGTCTGGCTGCGGAAAATCCACACTGCTGCGTATTATTGCGGGGCTGGAGGATGCCAATTCCGGTGAAGTGCGTATTGACGACCAGGTGGTCAATCAGACGCCGCCTGCCAAGCGCGGTATTGCCATGGTGTTTCAGAGCTATGCGCTCTATCCGCATTTGACGGTTGAAGCCAATATGGGGCTTGGTCTTAAACAGGCTGGCAAACCGGCAGCTGAAATCAGTGGACGGGTTACGCAGGCTTCCGGCATGCTTTCGCTTGAGAGCTATTTGCAGCGCCGTCCGGCCGAACTTTCCGGTGGTCAGCGTCAGCGTGTGGCGATTGGCCGTGCGCTGGTACGCGAGCCGAAACTGTTTCTGTTTGATGAGCCGCTTTCCAACCTTGATGCGGCATTGCGTGTGAATACGCGTCTGGAAATCGCCAAGCTGCATCGCCAGCTGTCTGCAACCATGATTTATGTGACTCATGATCAGGTGGAAGCGATGACGCTGGCAGACCGGATTGTCGTGCTGAATGCCGGTAAGATTGAGCAGGTCGGTGCACCGATGGATCTCTATAATGCACCGGATAATGAGTTTGTCGCAGGCTTTATCGGTTCTCCGAAAATGAACTTCGTTGATGCTACTGCGCTGAATGACGATCAGGCAAAGCGCATCGGTATCCGGCCGGAGCATATTACGCTGGACAGCAATTCAGGTCAGTGGAAAGGCTCTGTCGTTCATGTTGAGCAACTTGGTGCTGATACCAATGTCTATCTGGATACGGAGACAGCAGGGCTGCTGACAGTGCGTATCTTTGGCCAGTATCGCGTGGAGCCGGGAACTGTGATTTATGCGACGCCGGAGAGCGATAAAATCCATCGCTTTGACGGCGAGGGGCGTGCGATCCGCTAAGCGCTGCGATTCTTGAAATAAGAGCAAAATCCTTGCGGATTTTCCGGTTGCACTTCTGTGTTGCTCAATATTACGGGCAATTATGGATGTAATTATCAGCTTTAAAGCGTGTTTATTGAAGTGTGAAACTTTAAAACACGCTTTTCGCGATATGAATTTGACCTTACGTCCAAAATTAACCAACATGCTGCCGTATTTGCCGTTATCCTGCGGCACATCTTGAATCAGGAAAATTGAACCATGTTGAAAAAGATTGCTATTGCCGCAACCGCAGCGACCTTTCTGGCCGGTTGTACAACAGATCCTTATACAGGCGAACAGAAGATCTCCAACACCGCCGGCGGTGCAGGTATCGGTGCTGCTGTCGGCGCGCTGGGCGGTCTGATGGTCGGCGGCTCGAGCACTGCGCAGCGTAATGCTGTTCTGATCGGTGCCGGTCTTGGCGCGCTGGGTGGCGGTGCAATCGGTAACTATATGGATCGTCAGGAAAATGAACTGCGCGCGCAGCTGCAAGGCACCGGCGTATCGGTTACCCGTAACGGTGATCGCATTATCCTGAACATGCCTTCCAGCATTACCTTTAACACCGATCAGGATGTTGTAATGCCGCAATTCTATTCGACACTGTCTTCAGTGGCGATTGTTCTGCGTAAATTCGACAAGACACTGGTTGATATTAAAGGCCATACGGATTCAACCGGTTCTGCTTCACATAACCAGAATCTGTCGCAGCGCCGCGCTATGTCCGTTGGTAATTATCTGAGCGGTCAGGGCATCGATGGCCGTCGTTTTGCGATTATGGGCTTCGGCTCAACCCAGCCGGTTGCTTCCAATGCAACACCGGATGGCCGTGCGCAGAACCGTCG
>NZ_ANNO01000400.1:0-4274 GCF_000409565.1 Pseudochrobactrum sp. AO18b | reverse complement strand
GGGGGCGGTTTTTTATTGCCTGCCGGAAGGGGGCTAAGTCTGTGCCGCTACGACAATATGATCGAATCGACGTTTGGCTAAATTCGTTCCCGTCTTGTTTTAATTTTGGAAATCTTTTTTAGCGTTGCATTATTTATAAATTAGAACATCAGAAGAACAAAATGTTATATTGATTTAAAATCAATGACTTAATCCTATTGCAGATTGAGAACAAATAGGATACATATTATCCATAAAGTTTCATTCTGCGGACTTCAAGTGACGCAAAGGGATAGTGTAAAATGTCTCAGAATTCATTACGACTTGTTGAGGATAAATCAGTGGACAAATCAAAGGCTCTGGACGCGGCACTGTCACAGATTGAGCGCTCATTCGGTAAGGGCTCGATCATGCGCCTTGGCCAGAATGACAAGGTAGTGGAAATTGAAACTGTCCCGACCGGTTCGCTGTCTCTGGATATTGCGCTGGGCGTCGGTGGTTTGCCGAAAGGGCGTATTGTTGAAATTTACGGGCCTGAAAGCTCGGGTAAAACAACAATGGCGCTGCATACAATTGCTGAGGCGCAGAAAAAAGGCGGCATCTGTGCCTTCGTGGATGCGGAACATGCGCTTGATCCGGTCTATGCCCGCAAGCTCGGCGTTGACCTTGAAAACCTGCTGATCTCACAGCCGGATACCGGTGAGCAGGCACTGGAAATCACGGATACGCTGGTGCGTTCCGGTGCGATTGACGTGCTGGTTGTCGACTCCGTTGCGGCTCTGACACCGCGTGCGGAAATTGAAGGTGAGATGGGCGATTCCCTGCCGGGTCTTCAGGCACGTCTGATGAGTCAGGCTCTGCGTAAGCTGACCGCTTCGATTTCCAAGTCCAATACGATGGTTATCTTCATCAACCAGATCCGTATGAAGATCGGTGTGATGTTCGGTTCGCCTGAAACCACGACCGGTGGTAATGCGCTGAAGTTCTATGCTTCGGTTCGTCTGGATATCCGCCGCATCGGTTCGATCAAAGAGCGCGATGAAATCGTAGGTAATCAGACCCGCGTTAAGGTTGTTAAAAACAAGCTGGCTCCTCCGTTCAAGCAGGTTGAGTTCGACATCATGTATGGTGCCGGTGTTTCCAAGACCGGTGAGTTGATCGATCTTGGGGTAAAGGCCGGTATTGTTGAGAAATCCGGTTCATGGTTCTCCTATAATTCGCAGCGCCTTGGTCAGGGGCGCGATAATGCGAAAAACTTCCTGAAGGAAAATCCGGAAGTGGCTAATGAGATCGAACTGACTTTGCGTCAGAATGCCGGTCTGATTGCCGAGCAGATGCTCGACAATGGCGGCGGTGAAGATGATGCGCCGGATGCCGCTGAAGCGTAATTTATTGCGCTCAGATCATTGATAAGATCGCAATACCCCGCATTACATGCCGTGATGCGGGGTATTTTGTTGCTGCGGCACTTCAATGCATGCAGATATATGGGCGGATATCTGGACACTGCATGATCATCTGTTTAAAAGCAGGCAGTAACAATAACGGATATGGTTACATGCTGAAGGCGATCGGGTAATTATCTGGCCGGATCAAGCTGTTGCGCAAACCGGATCCCATACTTATTTGAGATATGACAGGCCGTGTTACTACGGTTTAAATCGGGCAGAACCCAAAGGTGAATAATGAGCGGCGTTAACGAGATCAGGTCAACATTCCTCGATTATTTTCGTAAGAATGGCCATGAAGCGGTGGCGTCGAGCCCGCTTGTGCCACGCAATGACCCGACTTTGATGTTCACCAATGCCGGTATGGTTCAGTTCAAGAACGTCTTTACCGGTCTTGAGACACGTCCTTACAGCCGTGCTGCAACTGCGCAGAAATGCGTGCGCGCCGGTGGTAAACATAATGATCTGGATAATGTCGGCTATACTGCACGCCACCACACATTCTTTGAAATGCTGGGGAATTTCTCCTTCGGCGATTATTTCAAAGAAGAGGCAATTACCTTTGCATGGAATTTGCTCACCAAAGAATTTGGTCTGAACAAAGATAAACTGCTTGTTACCGTTTATCATACGGATGACGATGCTGCGAATTACTGGAAGAAGATTGCCGGTCTGTCGGATGACCGTATCATCCGTATCGCTACCAATGATAATTTCTGGTCGATGGGTGATACCGGCCCTTGCGGCCCTTGCTCGGAAATCTTCTTCGATCATGGCGACCATATCTGGGGTGGCCCTCCGGGATCAGCTGATGAAGACGGTGACCGTTTCATCGAGATCTGGAATCTCGTTTTCATGCAGTTCGAGCAGATTACAAAAGAAGAGCGCATTGACCTGCCGCGTCCGTCGATCGACACAGGTATGGGGCTGGAGCGTGTTGCTGCTGTCTTGCAGGGCGTGCACGACAATTATGATATTGATCTGTTCAAAGCACTGATCCGTGCTTCGGAAGAAGCAACCGGCGTGAAAGCTGAAGGCGGACAGCGTGCCAGCCATCGCGTGATCGCGGATCATCTGCGTTCTGCCAGCTTCCTGATTGCCGATGGTGTTCTGCCGTCCAATGAAGGTCGCGGTTATGTGCTGCGTCGTATTATGCGTCGCGCCATGCGTCATGCACAGCTGCTTGGTGCGCGCGATCCGCTGATGTACCGTTTGCTGCCGACACTGGTTCGCGAAATGGGACAGGCTTATCCGGAGCTGGTGCGTGCAGAAGCTCTGATTTCTGAAACGCTGAAGCTTGAAGAAACCCGTTTCCGTAAAACACTGGAACGCGGCCTTGGTCTCTTAAGCGATGCAACAGAGAATATGAGCGAAGGTCAGAGCCTTGATGGTGAGACTGCGTTCAAACTCTATGACACCTATGGTTTCCCGCTTGACCTGACGCAGGATGCACTGCGCCAGCGCGGCATTACTGTTGATACCGATGGTTTCAGCGCTGCGATGGAACGCCAGAAGGCTGAAGCCCGTGCCAATTGGTCAGGCTCCGGTGATGCGGCAACGGAAAAAGTCTGGTACTCTGTACGCGATAAAGTCGGCGCGACCGAGTTCCTCGGTTACGATACCGAAAAGGCTGAGGGCGTTGTAACCGCTCTGGTTCGTGATGGTCAGATCATCGATAAAGCTGCACAGGGTGAAACTGTCAGCATTATCGTCAACCAGACACCATTCTATGCGGAATCCGGTGGTCAGCAGGGTGATGCCGGTTTCATCTATGGCGATGGTTTTGTCATTGAAGTGACCGATACAGTGAAAAAAGCTGACGGCGTTTTTGTCCATCAGGCAACAATCCGTGAGGGTAAGCTCGCAACCGGTGATGCCGTTGAGCTGGTGGTTGAACATGACCGCCGCAGCCGCATGCGCTCCAATCACTCGGCAACCCATCTGCTGCACGAAGCTCTGCGCGAAACGCTTGGCGATCACGTGGCGCAGAAGGGCTCTCTCGTTGCTCCTGAACGCCTGCGTTTTGACTTCTCGCATCCGAAGCCGATCAGCGAAGAAGAGCTGCGCAAGGTTGAGAGCATTGCCAATGAGATCATTCTGCAGAACTCACCGGTAACGACACGTCTTATGGCCGTGGATGATGCAATCGAAGCCGGTGCGATGGCACTGTTCGGTGAGAAATACGGCGATGAAGTCCGCGTGGTTTCCATGGGTACTGCGACACAGGGCGAAAAAGCCGGTAAAACCTATTCTCTGGAACTGTGCGGTGGTACGCATGTCCGCCAGACCGGTGATATTGGTCTGGTACGCATCGTATCGGAAGGCGCGGTTGCAGCCGGTGTTCGCCGTATGGAAGCGTTGACCGGTGAGGCCGCACGTCTTTATCTGGAAGAACAGGATGACCGTGTTAAAGCGATTGCATCTGCTCTGAAGACCACGCCGTCGGAAGCTCTGGATCGCGTGAACAGTCTGATTGATGAACGCCGCAAGCTGGAAAAAGAGCTGACGGAAGCCCGTAAGAAACTGGCTCTCAGCGGCGGCTCTTCCAAATCGGACAATGAAGCGAAGACCATTAATGGTGTTCAGTTCATGGGACGCAGTGTGACCGGCGTTGCACCGAAAGACCTGAAGCCATTGGCGGATGAAGGTAAAAAAGCACTCGGCTCCGGCATTGTTGCTTTCATCGGTGTAAGCGAAGACGGTAAGGCCAGTGCAGTTGTTGCTGTAACGGATGATCTGACATCCCGCTTTAGTGCCGTTGATCTGGTGCGTGTTGCGTCGGCAGCGCTTGGCGGTCAGGGCGGCGGCGGCCGTGCAGATATGGCGCAGGCTGGTGGTCCTGATGGC
>NZ_ANNO01000399.1:0-900 GCF_000409565.1 Pseudochrobactrum sp. AO18b | reverse complement strand
AGTTCAGGCCGCCGGAGAGATCCGGCGGCTTTTTATTTATAAAAATGCTTTGAGATGCCGGAGGGGCATGTTTCTCAAAGAATACAGGCTGGAATAAAGGGTGGAGATAATGAGTAAGACTATTTTGATTACAGGTGCAAGCCGTGGCATCGGACGGGCTGCTGCAATTTTATGCGGTGAGCGTGGCTGGTCTGTTGGTCTTAATTATATTGGCAATCGTGAGGCTGCGGAACAAACTGCGGAAGATGTACGCAAGGCTGGCGGGCAAGCTATCACTATACAGGGTGATGCTGCTGTTGAGGCTGATGTTATTGCCATGTTTGACAAGACTGAAAAGCAGTTTGGTCAGCTGGATGGCGTTGTGGTCAATGCCGGCATTGTTGCACCATCCATGCAATTGGCTGATATGAGCGCGGAACGTTTGAAGCGCATGTTTGATGTCAATGTGCTGGGAGCTTATCTTTGTGCCCGTGAAAGTGCGCGACGCCTGTCTGTTGAACGGGGCGGCAAGGGCGGTTCGATTGTTCTGGTTTCCTCTGTTGCTTCACGAATTGGCTCACCGTTTGAATATATTGACTATGCCGGTTCAAAGGCTGCTGTGGATACACTGGCGCTCGGATTGTCGAAAGAACTCGGTGCTCAGAAGGTGCGTGTAAATGCTGTGCGGCCAGGTTTGGTGAATACGGATATTCATGCCAGTGGCGGGCAGCCGGACAGAGCGCACAGGCTGGGTGTGAATACGCCAATGGGGCGGCCGGGTGAAGCCGTTGAAATTGCCGAAGCAATTGTCTGGCTGCTGAGTGATGCTTCATCTTATACATCCGGTGCGCTGCTGGATGTATCCGGTGGTCGCTAAGGCATAACGCCCAAAACCGTGCTGATTTAAGCAGAGGTGAAAAT
>NZ_ANNO01000398.1:0-10761 GCF_000409565.1 Pseudochrobactrum sp. AO18b | reverse complement strand
GGGCCCCTTTACAATTTTAGAGCATATTTCTTTAAACTTGGATCAGTTTAAGGTAACATTATGCGCTGATTTTAAAGTGTTAGAGCGAATTTTGTGTGCCAAGTCCGGACACGGCGCTCTACTGAAATTTATTTGCTGTAGATGAAGTCCGGCAGGTTCAGCAGCAGTTTTTTCAATTCCGGTTCATCAACACGCGCTGCAGCTTCTTCAGGGCTGACCCATTCACTGATACGCTGACCGCGCTCCGGCCAGTTCTTCGCCATGCGTTCAAATTCAACGGCATAGACATTAACGGTAAAGCTTGGAATGGCTTCGGCTGGCAGATCATATTTCATATAATCAAACTGGCCAACAGGATCAGGATTAACAGAGCCGCGAATGCCCGCTTCCTCAAAAGCCTCACGCAGTGCCATGTCATGCAATGTCTTGCCGGCTTTCGGCCAGCCTTTTGGCGTAATCCAGCGACCGGTGCCGCGACTTGTAATCAACAGAATTTCAGGAGAGGGGCCGGGATTTCGATAGACCAATGCCGCAACCTGCAGAAGGCGTCCTGCAGCTGTTAAAATCCGTTTATCTGTCGCGACAATTCCGCTTCCCTGTATATTCACTGAGTTTACTTACCTTTTTATATATTTTGTTGGCCATTTTGAATATATGGCATTTATTCATATGCTTATTCTGAGATGCATATTGTTTATGCAAATCATTATCCTCATCAATATGGTTTTAAATTGTCTGAGGTGTGATCGTCTCAAGAATAAGACGAAATATATTTGTTAAGTTCCGGCGCTTTATCTGTCAGGACATCATGTTGACCACCCATTCCGGTCAGTATGATCTGGCAGCGCTTATTTTTTGTAGTTTACGCAGATAAAAATTTAGCACAGCTGCCGGTTTTATCAGTTGTTCGGAGCCGGCATTGCAGTGTCGCCATCAGAAAAATCTGACGGCGACACAAATCATTTAACCGCGATGGCCTTTGGCAATCGGTTCCTGATAGGTGAAACCCATATCCCAAGGGAAATAAATCCATGTGTCCTGCGAGACTTCGGTGACGAATGTATCAATCAGCGGGCGTCCCTGCGGCTTGGCATAAACAGTCGCAAAATGTGCTTTTGGCATCATATCGCGTACAATTTTTGCGGTCTTGCCGGTGTCGGTGAGGTCATCAATGACCAGAACGCCTTCGCCGCCATTTTCCAGCAGTTTTTCACCGATGGATTTGATAACGCGCAATTCACCCTGTTCACTGTAATCATGATAGGAGGCAATGCAGACGGTTTCGATCATGCGGATGCCAAGCTCACGGCAGATAATGGCTGCCGGTACCAGACCGCCACGGGTGATGGCGACAATTGCGTGCCAGTCTTTACCCTGTCCGGAAATACGCCATGCGAGTGCGCGGGCATCGCGATGAAATTGGTCCCAGGAAACCGGGAAAGCTTTATCAGGCAAGGACATCGAAATGCTCCGTTTATAAAATAGTCTGACAGATCCGCCGTCTCAGATGAAAGTTGCGGTGGCTCTGTACTGTTGTTTCGTTTCAGTATGATTCAAACCGGCAGAGAGTTTGAAAACAGTAAAATATCCGCCGGGAACCGGATTCATTACATCCGCTTCTTATCAGAAATAATGACGGTATTCCGGCAGAGTACAAGACCCTAAATTCGGCACATCATTGTAGATTTACCGTTTTCAGGTGATTTACCGTGATAAACGAAAAAGCACTTTTCTGGCAATATTAACTTTGCCACAACCGCAGATAAATCTGCAGTTGTGTGTGATTTTCACTTGTTTTCGTTTTCTTTCGTTTCTGGCGCCGGATATAGAGCACTTCTGCGCTGGAGCATATCGCGGAAAAGTGGGTGCCGGTTATCCGATAGTGACATGCGTAAAAACAAAGAGATAGAGCGAGCGCAGTGAATGCAATTCAATGCAACACGCTCTAGAGCGGTTTACGTCCATGCTGGATCGCAATACTCGCTCTAGATTCTTTAGTTTGTCGCATTATCCTACGCAAAACCGCTTCGCACTTTTGCCGGAAATGCTCTGGAAACAAGGATCAGCGTGAAAACAGTGTCAGGCAGGGCATATTCGCCAAAAATGAGCGTGTGACACCGCCAAAGATCAGCTCTTTCAAGCGTGACTGGCTGTAAGCCCCCATAATCAGCACATCAATTTCATTGGCTTCGACATAGGCGCGCAGGCGATCCTGAACGGTTTGCCCTTCGGAAGGGATCAGATCAATTCTGGCTGAGATATCGTGGCGCTGATAGGCCTGCTGCAATCTGACCGCGATTTCCGGTGCTTCGCGCGGCGCGTCAGGGTCGCGGTGCGGGGCAGGGATAACCGTTGTTGCTGCTTCTTCACTCTCGGGTTTTGGTGCGTTGACCCAGACAATGCGCACGGTTGCGCAATGGCGTGCCAGCGGCAAAGCATCGAAAGCAGCGCTGGACGCTTCATATTTTCCGTTAAAAGCGATAGCGAGCTGGCGGATGCTGCGGGGCGGATGGAAATTATACGGCACAATAAGTGTCGGGGTTTTGGTATTATATACGAGCTGATCCAGAGGGGTGATCTGTGTGTCCGGATCATCCGGATCGGCCTGTCCGGCAAGGATGAGATCTGCAGCCATGCCGAATTCATTGATGGTCTGGCTCGCATTGTCGCTTTCGGAGCGGACGATCAGGAATTCAGACGTTGTGGCATAGCGGGTAATCTGTTCCTGAAAGAGGTGGGCAACAGCCTCGGCATTTTTCTGATGATGCCGAAGATGGCCTTCATAAAAACTGGCATCTATAAAGCCGCTTGCATCAGAATAAATAACCGGTGTCGGAATAACATAGAGGCCGGTTACATGCATGGGCTCCCCGTCTTGCGCGAGCAGCGCAAGAGCCCTGTATATTCTCTGCAATTCCTGTGTGCTGCGGATATAGGCGATGACGGTACGATAGGACATGGATAACACTCCGTATTCGTTACGCGTGAAAGCTGCGCAAATTCAGATGATTTTATTTCTCGGCATCAATCCCCCTTTTATAGCGGGGGATCAATCATAATCTGCTGTCCGTTTCCTCAATAATACCTGACATGTATTATAACGTATTTTATGGCGGTGATAAACGCAAATGCTTGCAATTATTGCTGAATATCTGCCAGCATTTTCTCAACAGCTGCGGCTGCCGCGGCGAGTTTTTCCTCATCGCGTGCACGCACAACCAGCTCTGTCGAAAACTTACCGTTCTCGAATTTCGGATAAGAGCCGATGATTGTTTCAGGATGGGTTTCCTGAACTTCACGCAGAGGAATGCCGATCACGCCCTCGCCAAACGGGCAGATAATTGTGCGGGAATGAAAGCGGCTGCCGGTACGCAAAGTAGGCAGAATATTCTCGACCATTGCCTGAAAAACGGAAGGCACACCGGCCATCACATAGACATTGGCAATAATGAAACCGGGGGCAACAGAGACCGGATTGTCAATATGCTGTGCGCCTTGCGGCATACGCGCCATGCGCTGGCGCGACGGCGTGAATTCCATGTCTCTGGATTTATAATGAGCAGCCAGCAATGCCATGGCTTTTTCATCATAAATACAAGGCAGGCTGAAAGCGGCGGATACGGCATCCGCAGTGATATCGTCATGGGTCGGGCCGATACCGCCGGACGTAAACAGATAGTCATATGCTTCACTCAGCTCAAGCACGGCCTTAACAATGGCCGGCTGATCGTCGGCGACAATACGAACTTCGGTCAGATCAATACCGGCATCATAAAGGCGGTCGGCCATATAGCCGATATTTTTATCTTTGGTGCGGCCGGAGAGCAGTTCGTCGCCGATTGCCAGCATTGCCGCACGGATAATCACGGGTTGTTTATTCGTCATGGGAGACTCCATTCACAACCAGAACATGACCGGACAGGGCACCGATCGTCAAGTGATGCTGATGTGCTGATTTGCGATCCGCATTGTTTCATAAAGCGGAAGCATTGCTGTGCTAACGGCCGGTTATTGTCCTGAATGTTGAACAGTGCGTCCTGTAAGTCGCGACTGGTGCATTTCAATTTCTGTATTAAATAGGATGCATGGATATCAATGTGGTTGTCGGTTTTGTCTCAGAACAGCATCGGCAGACCTGATTAAAACGGAGAATTTTCGAATATGGCTAAGGTTCTGGTACTTTATTATTCCGCTTATGGTCACATGGAACAGATGGCGAAAGCCGCTGCAGAAGGTGCGCGCGAAGCCGGTGCTCAGGTGGATATTAAACGCGTTGCAGAACTGGTGCCTGCTGAAGTTGCCAAGGCTTCCGGCTTCAAGCTGGATCAGGAAGCAGAAGTTGCAACACCTGCAGATCTCGAAAATTATGATGCGATCATCGTTGGCGTTTCTTCGCGTTTCGGCACCATGTCTTCACAGATGAAAAACTTCTTTGACCAGACCGGTGGTCTGTGGGCCAAAGGCGCATTGGTGAACAAAATCGGTTCCGTTATGGCTTCGTCTGCAACACAGCATGGCGGTCAGGAACTGGCGCTGATCTCCACCCAGTGGCAGCTGCAGCATCACGGTATGATTATCGTTCCGTTGTCCTATGCCTATCAGGGGCAGCTCGGTAATGATGTTGTTCGCGGTGGCGCACCTTATGGTATGACAACCACTGCCGATGGTGACGGCTCCCGCCAGCCTTCCGAGCAGGAGCTCGAAGGTGCACGCTTCCAGGGCAAGCGCGTTGCTGAAATCGCCGCTAAAGTTCACGGCTGATTTAAAGAGCAGGGCAGGAATGCCCTCGCGGATAATCTGAAAAAGCGGCTCCGGCCGCTTTTTTTATTGCGCGTTCACGGCCGGAAACTTGCGTGAAAAATGACCGGCAAACAGGTGAATTCTGGCCTGTCAGCGACAGAATCCCTTAGCAGTCTGTAGATTCGCAATGCCGGCATTTCGTGCCTTGGATCGTGTAAAATTGGGAACCTCTTGGTGCTAGAGAGGGCAAAATGCCGGTTTTCAGGGGTTATTTCTGTGTTTAACCCTGCTTTTGCGGGGTCGAAAAGGAAAACTCTGCTTGGTTCAGCTGTTTCTTTGAATAAACTTCGCCAATCCGGCTGAGTCGTAACCAGCGGAAAAAAACACGAAAGGAATTACCTCATGAACAAAAATGAACTGGTTGCTGCCGTTGCAGAAAAATCAGGTCTCACCAAGACCGATGCTGCTTCAGCCGTTGACGCTGTGCTTGAATCCGTCACCGGTGCATTGAAGGACGGCGGCGAAGTTCGTCTGCCAGGTTTTGGTATTTTCTCCGTCTCCCATCGCGCAGCTTCCACAGGCCGTAATCCTTCGACCGGCAAGGAAGTTGAAATTGCTGCGCGTAACGTACCAAAATTCTCGGCTGGTAAAGGCCTGAAAGACGCTGTTAACAGCTAATCAGTCTGTGACGAGGGCAGGGGAAATTCAGATTATTCCTGCTCGGCCAGAGATCTGCGGAAACGGCATTGCTGTGATTTTAAACAAGAGCAGCAAGTGCCGGTAATTTCCGGCCGATCTGAATTGATATAAAAAAGCCGCGAAGACTGTCTGGTCTCTGCGGCTTTTATTTTATGCAGGAATATATGTGGCCCGAATTTTGAGCGGCGCTTGTTATTTATTGCTTGGCGGATTGTTGCCGATATCCATGATGATCGAGCCGCTGATTTTCACTCTGGTCTTGCCGACCATAAAGCTGCCGTCCGGATTGCTCTGAAGATAGGTTTCATCCGGTTCTGCCTGCGGCGGTGTCACAATGGGTTTGGCAGGTTTAACACCGGGCAGGGAGTAGACAGGTTCGGGAGTTTCCTGCGTTGCCTTTACCGGTGCGCGCATGTCCTGAGCCGAGGCGGGCAAGGTCAGCAGCAGGGCTGCCCCTGTCATGAATGCGGATAATGTTGCCGTTTGTCGTTTTCTCATGGGAAAGCATTGTCCGTTTGTTACAGGCTGAGATGAATTTGGCATAATAGCTGTCTTCATAATCAGCAATGAATCATGGCATAATATAGTGCAGGAAAACAATTCCCGTAGTGCACAACCGCCGGATCGCGCCGGCGGAATGGTTAAAATTCATAACAATTTCGTGAGTAATGCCGGAAGATGCGCGGCCGATAATATAAGGTGTAAAAATCCGATTTTTAGTCTAAGCTTCAAAGAATTGATGTGAAAACGGCAAAAATTATATTGATCGGAGATAAATTTACCGTTTGCAGACAAAATCTTGCGCCGAAATTGGGCAAATCCTGACATTTCTGATCCGCATTTTCCTTCTTGTGAATGCGTTGAGCCGGAAACGGGTTTATCAACCGGCCTGATATGAGCCGGTAATTTCGTTGCCGGACAATGCTGATGACCATAGCGTGACCAAGCATGAGTTGACAATTTTCAGCTTAACGTACAGTTATCGCACCCTATTTAATAAAAACGTGTGTCCAGCCATGCCGATTGGACATTCTTCGTTCTGTATCCATTCTGCGGCAGGAGTGCCACATAAGATGATTAAGCGTTTCATCATCGCGATTATATTGCTTGTTCTGGTATGCGGAGGGCTGATCGGGTTTAACCTGTTCCGTGCGCAGGCCATTAAGGACTTCTTTGCAAATATGAAGCAGCCGTCACAGGCCGTTTCAACCCTTGAGGTCAAACCGGGCCAGTGGCTGCCCGGCGTTGAAGCAATCGGTTCCGCCCGTGCTGAAGACGGTGTCAATCTGACTTTCCAGATCGACGGTATTGTCAAAGAAATCCTCTTCAAGCCTAACCAGCACGTCAAAAAAGGCGATCTTCTGGTGCAGCTGGATGATGAAATCCAGAAAGCTGATCTCGTAGCAAGCAAGGCTGAAGCCGAGCTGAGCGAGCAGAATTACAAGCGTGCGCAGACATTGCGCACACAGGGCGTCGGCGCTGTATCCAATGTTGATACAACCGCTGCGGCTTTGTCTTCCGCAAAGGCAAATGTTGCCAAGGCACAGGCAACAGTTGATCTGAAGCGTCTTATTGCACCTTTCTCCGGTGTGATCGGTATTTCCCGCGTGGATATCGGCCAGTTCATGGCACCCGGTAATGTTGTCGCAACATTGCAGAATGTTGACACGATGCGTGTGGACTTCACCGTACCGGAGCAGGAACTGAAGAACCTGTCGATCGGTCAGGAAGTTCAGATCGGTGAATCCGCTGCGGATTACGCTTTCAAAGGCAAAATCATCGGTATTGATCCGAAAATCGACCCTGCAAGCCGTCTGGTTTCCATTCAGGCACAGGTTGATAATTCTGAAAAATCACTGGTACCGGGGCAGTTCGTACAGGTTCGTGTTGTTCTGCCGGAAGAAAACAATGTGATTGTTCTGCCGCTGACCAGTGTCGTGACCAGCCTTTATGGTGACTATGTTTTCACTGTGGTGAAAAAAGAAGCTGCGAAAACCGATGCCGCTCAGGCAGCAGATGCACCAAAGACAGATGCAGCAGCAACAGCTGATGATCTGATCCTGCATCAGGTGTTTGTGAAGCTTGGCCGCCGTACCGGTAATAATGTTGAAGTTCTGAGCGGCGTTAAGGAAGGCGATATTGTCGTGACTTCCGGCCAGAACCGCCTGAGCAACGGGATGGGTGCGCATATTGACAATAAGGTCAATCCTGCTGATGCCCAGAAGAAACCATAAGGTCGAGAGATGAGCTTTTCTGATAGTTTTATACGCAGGCCGGTTCTTTCGATTGTTGTTGCGCTGATGATTATCCTGCTTGGTTTGCAGGGGATTTTTAATCTGTCAGTGCGGCAGTATCCGGAAGTGGACGAAACGGTTATCACCGTTACGACCGCCTATGCCGGTGCCAGCGCGGAGCTCATTCAGGGCTTCATCACCGCGCCTATTGCGAAAGCAGTGGCGACGACTGAAAATGTTGACTATGTGACTTCCAAAAGTAGCCAGTCACTCAGCACTGTTACGGTTCAGATGAAGCTCGGGGCTAATCCCGATGCGGCGCTGACAGAGGTTATCTCCAAGGTCAATCAGGTTCGCGGCGATCTGCCGAGTGAATCGGAAGATCCGGTCATCTCCAAAGGTACCGGTCAGTCCTTTGCGACCATGTATCTGGCCGTACAGAACCCGAATATGACCAATGAGCAGATCACGGAATATATTGACCGCGTGATCCGTCCGCGCATGTCCACCATTGAAGGTGTGGCTGATGCGCAGATCCTCGGTGGTCAGGAATACTCCATGCGCGTATGGGTTGATCCTATCCGTATGGCTGCCCGTAATGTGACAGCTTCGGAAGTGCTGGCTGCGATTAAAGCATCCAACTTCCTGTCGGCACCGGGTAAGACAAAGAACGAATATTTCGCAACTGCGATTACCCTGCGTTCCACTTTGCAGACGCCTGAGGCTTTTGCGGAGATGCCGATCCGTGCGGAAGGTTCCGATATTATCCGTATGCGCGATGTTGCCAATGTTGAACTGGCAGCAAAGAGCACGGATACTGTTGTGACATTCAACGGTTCCAGCGGTACATTTATCGGTGTGTTCCCGACGCCTTCGGCCAACCCGATTGACATGGCAACAGCCGTGAACAAGGAACTGCCGAGCATTCAGGACAGCCTGCCGCAGGGCATGAACATCATTCTGGTTTATGATGCGACCGAGCAGATTTCTTCTTCGATTGTTGAGGTTTTCAAAACAATTGCAGAAGCGATGATTATCGTTGTTATCGTGATCCTGCTGTTCCTTGGTTCGTTCCGTTCGGTTCTGATCCCGATTGTTACCATTCCGATCTCGCTGATCGGTGTGTGTTTCTTCCTGTTCATTCTCGGATTCTCGATCAATCTTCTGTCCTTGCTGGCGATGGTTCTTGCCATCGGTCTGGTGGTGGACGATGCGATCGTGGTGCTTGAGAATATTCACCGCCATATTGAAGAAGGTCTGACACCGATCCATGCATCCTTTGTGGGCATGAAGGAAATTACCTCTTCCATCGTGGCGATGACGATTACACTGGCTGCGGTGTTTGCACCGCTTGGCTTTACCGGTGGTTTGACCGGTTCGCTGTTCCGTGAATTTGCGTTCACGCTTGCCGGTGCGGTTATTCTGTCCGGTGTGGCGGCACTGACCATCTCTCCGATGATGTGTTCGCGCATGCTGAAACATGGTGAAGCCAGCCGCTTTGCCCAGTTTGTAGACCGTTTGTTCACCCGTTTTGAAAACGGCTATGAACGCTGGGTTTCCGGTTCTCTGAACTATCGTCCGATCACCATGCTGGTCGTTGTGTCTCTGGTTGGTGTTATGGGCTTCCTGTTCGTGAACACCTCATCGGAACTGGCTCCTGAAGAAGATTCCGGTGCGCTGTTCTCGATGTTCAGCGGTCCTAAATATGCGACATCAGACTATACCAAGCTTTATGCAGACCAGATCGATGAACTGACAAAAGATCTGCCTGAACTGAAAGCCCGTTTTAACATTGTCGGTTTTGGCAGTGCGACAAACGAAGGTATTGCTCTGTGGGCATTGAAAGACTGGTCGCAGCGTGACCGTTCGCAGAAGCAGATTCAGGAAGACCTGACCAAGCGTATTAAAGATGTGACCGGCGTACAGGCCTTCATCTTTGCTCCGCCGTCGCTGCCAGGTACCGGTGGTGGTCTGCCGATTTCGATCGCTATCCAGTCGACAGGTTCGTCGGATCAGGTTTTCGAAATCTCTGAGGAAATCAAGAATGAAGCGCAGGCTTCGGGACAGTTCATCATTGTTCAGAACTCCCTGTCGTTCAATTCTCCGCAGACAACGATTGAAGTTGACCGTGAACGTGCATCCGCAATGGGTGTGACTGTCAGCGAAATCGGTGCAACCCTCGGTCTGATGACCGGTGGTGGTAAGGTTGCCCAGTTCGACCGTGATAATAACAGCTATGATATTATCATGCAGGTGCCGGATGAATATCGCCGCAATCCGTCCAAGCTCGGTGAATTCTATGTTCGCAGTGCTTCGGGTGAGATGGTGCCGCTGTCTGCCGTGGTGAAGATTGTAAATCAGGCTTCCCCGACTGCAATTGAACAGTTCAACCAGCTGAACTCCTCAACGATTTCGGCTCTGCCGCTGCCAGGTGTTACAACCGGTGACGGTCTGAAAACGATCCTTGATATTGCCAATGCCAAGCTGCCGGAAGGCTTCTTCATTGACTATTCGGGTCAGTCACGTCTGGAAATCGAACAGGGTAATACAATCCTGATCGCCTTCTCGCTGGCTGTTGTTGTGATTTATCTGGTGCTGGCAGCACAGTTCGAAAGCTTCCGCGATCCGTTCATCATTATGATGACCGTTCCGCTGTCGATTTTCGGTGCGATTGTGCCGCTGAACCTTGGTCTCGGTACGCTGAACATCTATACGCAGGTTGGTCTGATCACCCTTGTGGGGCTGATTACTAAGCATGGTATTCTGATGGTGGAATTTGCCAATCAGCAGCGCCATGAACACGGACTGAGCCGTCACGATGCGATTATCGCTTCGGCTAAAACCCGTCTGCGTCCGATCCTGATGACAACTGCAGCTATGGCGCTCGGCGTTGTACCGCTGATGATGGCAACCGGTGCCGGTGCGGCAGCGCGTTACTCCATGGGTCTGGTGATCTTCACCGGTCTGATGGTCGGTACAATGTTCACCCTGTTTGTGGTGCCGATGTTCTACACGCTGATCTCTGCGAAGACCGTTAAACCTCTGGTTTCGGTTCCGACAGAGGAAGAGCTGAAGGCGGAAGTGCAGT
>NZ_ANNO01000397.1:0-1469 GCF_000409565.1 Pseudochrobactrum sp. AO18b | reverse complement strand
CGCGCCCCTTTTTATTTGAAGATGTTGCTTCCAAATTTTACGGTAAAAATACAAAATTTTTCACTGTGGTGATTTCAGGCTCTGGTATTGTGTAGTCATTACTATATATATGATCCATGACCAAATTTTCCGTACTCGATCTCGCGCCGATCACACTCGGCAGCACCGCAGCGCAAGCCATGCAGAACAGTGTTGAGCTTGCACAACATACCGAGAAACTCGGCTTCCGGCGTTACTGGCTGGCCGAGCATCATAATATGCCGGGCATTGCCAGTGCGGCGACAGCTGTGCTGATCGGCCATGTGGCCGGTGCCACAAAATCCATACGTGTCGGGGCAGGCGGTATTATGCTGCCGAACCATTCGCCTCTGGTGATTGCCGAACAATTCGGCACACTGGCCTCGCTCTATCCGAACCGTATTGATTTAGGCCTAGGGCGTGCACCGGGCACAGATCAGGTGACGTCCTATGCCTTGCGGCGCAATTCCAGTTCGGATGCGCAGTCCTTTCCGCAGGATGTGGTGGAGCTGCTGGGTTATTTCGGCGAGCCGACTACAGAGCAGCGTGTGCGTGCTTATCCGGGGGCTGGCCTGAATGTGCCGGTTTGGATTCTCGGCTCCAGCCTGTTCGGGGCACAGCTGGCGGCTATGCTTGGTCTGCCTTATGCATTCGCTTCTCACTTTGCTCCGGGTGACCTTGATGATGCGATTGCGCTTTATCGCCATCGGTTTGAGCCGTCGCAATATCTCGATAAACCTTATGTGATGGCCGGATTTAACGTCTTTGCAGCCGATACGGATGCGGAAGCCCGTTTGCTGTTCACTTCCATCCAGCAGGCTTTTGTGAATTTGCGCACCGGCAATGCAGGGCAGTTGCCGCCGCCGGTAGAAGGCTATGAGGAAAATCTCGATCCGCGCTTTGTGCCGATCATCAAGGCCGCACTTGCCTGCTCTGCTGTGGGCAATAAAGAAACGATACGCCAGCAGATTGATGCTTTTGTTACCCGTACTGATGTTGACGAACTGATGATTACAGCGCAAATTTTTGACCATCAGGCGCGCCTGCATTCATTTGAATTGCTGGCGGAAGCAGTCGGACTGAAACCGGAATAAGAGCATGGTTGGATTGGCAGTACGTACCAGAGAAACAGGCGCAGTAGCGACATTACAGGGGCAGGAGAAGCCGCTGATCCGCTCGCTGACCGGCGGGGAACTGACGCTGGAAAATACGGTTTCCGGTGCGGGTTTCAACGCGATTGATCTGCTTTATGCGTCTCTCTCGGCCTGTCTGGTGATGAGTGCACGTATAGCCGCGCGCAAGCTCGGTTTGATTGAGCGTATCAGCAGCTATGAGGTCAAAGTCAGCGGTGAGAAAACGGAGCATGAGCCTTATCGCATCACGCGGTTCAATGTGCAGTTTTTGATTGCCGGTGAACTGTCTGATGATGAGCGCCATGAACTGGCAGAAGT
>NZ_ANNO01000396.1:0-34340 GCF_000409565.1 Pseudochrobactrum sp. AO18b | reverse complement strand
TTTTTCATTGGGTGGAATATTGGTGATTAGCTATTGAGCTTCAGCCAGTCTGCCAGTGATTTTCGGCTGTTACCGTCACGGCCGGTAAAGCTTTCTGCTGCACACATGGAGTTGAGAATGGCTTCCTGTGTGGATTCTGTTGCTGCGCGGAACAGCTGGTCAATCTTGTCTTCATTCAGTGCCTGCATGGTCACCAGATCGGACTTCTGGTCGTGATCGATGGTGTTGCCGGTGGTAAAGCCGATAACAATATCACCGCTGCCATGACCCCAGAATGCACCAAGGCGTGCGATACCCGCACCGCAGCGACGAATGACGCGCTGTAACTGGCGGTGTTCCAGCGGAATATCGGTCGCCATAATCATCATGATCGAACCTTTTTCCGGTTGCTCGGGGAAGTCCGATGTCGGATGACGGCCATCCGGCAGTGTCAGATCGCCTTTGCGACCGAAATTGGAGAGTACCAATGTGCCCAGATGATAGTCTTTGCCATCCAGTTTGATACGGCGGGATGAAGTGCCGATACCGCCTTTGAAACCGAAACAGGTCATGCCGGTGCCGGCACCGACATTGCCCTGTGCCACTGCACCGGTGGTTGCAGTATCGAGTGCCGCATAAGCGTGCTCTTCGGTAACGGCCATAGCCTGAATATCATTGAGCGGGCCGTCATTGCATTCGCCGACAACCGCATTGACGGTCGAGGTCGTGCGGCCGATATCGCTGTTCGCAGCAATCGCACGTTTGATCAGTGCATTCACGCAAGTGCCGGTGCTGAGCGTATTGGTCAACAGGATCGGTGTTTCCAGCGAGCCGAGCTCGTTGACCTGCACAAGACCGGCGCTTTTGCCAAAGCCATTAATGGATTCGGATGCTGCAAGAACCTTCTTGCGGAACATATTGCCGTCATGCGGCACAATCGCGGTTACACCGGTATTGATATTGCCTTCACGGATGGTGGTGTGGCCGACTTTAACGCCCGGAACATCGGTAATGGCATTATGCGTACCGGTTGGCATGATGCCGCAAACAATACCGAAATCGCGTGCTGAAGCAGACATGGGATACTCCTGTTAAAGCATTTCCAGCAAAAGTGCGAAGCGGTTTGCGTCGGATAATGCGTGAAAACAAAGATTTAGAGCGGTTAAAAATCCATTTTAAATGCAACGGCTCTAAAACCGTAGAGGCATGCGGTAAGAAACAGATCGCAGATAAAGAATGACAGCCCGACCGGTTTCCGGAGGGGCTGTCAGGGCATTATCATCAGGCATTAAAAAGAAACGTAGTATCACTTCTGCGGCGATACTGCCGTTTCAGTGTGGTGCTAATGCCCGACATATGATCAGTGCCAAGGAAATTAAACGGTCTTTTCCGGGGGAGGCCCAAAAGATCAGAACCGTTTACGGGGCGCTTGCGATCATGACGGTATCCGGCCAGAATTACGAAATTATGGCCGGATGAATTCAGTTTTATCGAAAAATTAAGCCGACAGTTTTTGAAACACAGTTTTCAAAGAAAACCAGTTCTGTTTTTTAAACTGCTTTAGCAATCTCGATATATTTTTCCTGCAGGCTGCGGGTAATTGCACCCGGCTTGCCGTCTGCAATGACTGTGCCTGCAATTTTCACAACAGGGGTCACAAAACCGGAAGCACTGGTCTGGAATGCTTCTTTCGCTTTGAAGGCTTCTTCAAGCGTAAAGCGGCGTTCTTCAATCTTCAGGCTCTGTTCTTCAGCAATTTTAAGCATGGCCAGACGTGTGCAGCCCGGCAGAATTGCATTCGAATTCGGGCGCACAATCAGTGAGCCTTCTGCGGTGATGATGAATGCACTGGAGGACGCACCTTCAGTAATATAGCCGTCTTCCTGCATCCATGCGTCCTGACAACCATGCGCGGTTGCTTCCTGCTTGGCAAGTACCTGAGCCAGCAACATCACAGTTTTAATGTCGCGGCGCTGCCAGCGGATATCATCCACAACATGAATGGCAATACCGTTTTTCTGGGCAGCAGACGCAGTCAGGTTTTTAACCTGCGTGTAAGCAACCAGCGATGGTGTCATATCTTTGCTGTAAACGAAGTCACGATCCGCAGCACCGCGAGTGATCTGCATATAGACCACACCTTCAGTGAGATTGTTGCGCTTGATCAGCTCTTTTTGCATAGTGATGATGTCTTCGTCGCTCATCGGCGCCGGTACATCAATCATCTTCAGAGAACGGCCAAGACGCGCCATATGGGCATCATTGTCAACGAGCTTGCCATCGATAACTGCACTGACTTCATAAATCCCGTCTGCGAATACGAAACCGCGGTCAAAGACCGAGATCTTGGCTTCTTCTTCAGGGACATAGGCACCGTTTACATATACAATTCGGCTCACAACGCATTCCTTGGCGTTAAAATTTTATGGGAATCTGCTGAAACTGAAGCTATGAAAAAAAATCAGGCAGAGCCAATGCTTTGTTTTTTGGTTGTTATGCAAGATTTGCATATTCTGCATGACAGATATTCTGTCTGTGATAATGCGACATAAAATGCCGGAAAAGCGTGTTTCGGGGTGCAAAAAGAGCAATAACTTTTAATAGCGGTCAAGTCATAACCACGGGTTATCGGAACCGCTATTTTTTATGCTCTCGCTGGCACGGCCAGTTTGCCTAAGCTGATAAGCATAAGAGGAACTATGCCGGTTACAGGCTCTCAGCCTGTCCGGTTTATAAATATGTATGACGGGCTTTGTTTTATAACAATAAAAACAGAAACAAGCCGGACGGCATAAAGCGTCGGTCTGCAATCAGATAAAAGAACGCTGTGATCCGTTGAAATATCCTGTGCCGGTTGTGCAATGCTGCGGGCAGGCATGGAGAATGCATAAGGGGAGAAACTGCGGGTGAAAACCAGTCAGAAAACGGTTATCCGGCTTGAAAAACTGCAAAAGCATTATGGCGCGCATATTGTTCTCAAAGAGATCGATCTGACTGTGACCTCCGGTGAGGTGCTGGCGATTATCGGGCCGTCCGGTTCGGGCAAAAGCACATTGCTGCGCTGCATCAATTATATTGAGCCGCCGGATGCCGGTATTGTCACGGTCGGTGATGTGACCCTGCAGGCCAAGAAAAAAGCCTCTGCCAAACAATTGCATGATCTGCGCCATTCAATCGGTATGGTGTTTCAGTCGTTTAATCTGTTTCCGCATATGAGTGTGCTACGCAATGTCAGTCTGGCGCAGGAACGTGTGCTTGGCCGCTCTAAAAAGGAGGCCGATGAGCGCTCAATGGATTTACTGGAGAAAGTCGGTCTTGCCGACAAAGCGCAGCAATATCCGATGCGTTGCTCCGGTGGACAGCAGCAGCGTATCGCTATTGCCCGCGCTCTGGCACTTGATCCGAAAGTGATGCTGTTTGACGAACCGACCTCGGCGCTTGATCCCGAACTGGGGCTGGAAGTGCTGAGCGTCATGCGCAGGCTGGCCGACAGCGGCATGACCATGATTGTTGTGACCCATGAGATGGGCTTTGCCGAGAATGTCTCCGACACAGTGATGGTAATGGCCGACGGCAATGTGATTGAAAGCGGGCCCAGCCGCGAAGTGATGCGCAATCCGCAGACGGAGCGGGCGCAGCGTTTCCTCAAAGCGGTGAATGAGCGTTAAATGCTGGCAGATTTCTCTTATATCATTCGCGGTTTGCCCTGGACTGTTGCGCTCACGGTCTCGGCTCTGGCTGTCGGTACGATACTCGGACTGATCCTGATGCTGATGCGGCGCTCCAAGTTCTGGCCGCTGCGCCTGCTGGCAACCGTCTATATCAATCTGGTGCGCGGTATCCCGCCTCTGGTGTGGCTGTTTGTGATCTTTTTCGGTCTTGGCACCGGTTATATTACCATCAATCCGTTTATGGCGGCGCTGACCGGTTTTGGCATGATTGCCGGAGCCAATATGGCAGAGATTTTTCGTGGCGGCATGATGGCTGTCCATCACGGGCAGTTTGAAGCCGCAGAGGCGCTTAATCTCAGCCGTTATCATGCTTTCAAGGATGTGGTAGCACCGCAGATGCTGCGCGTATCGCTGCCATCTGCTGCCAGTTATGCGATTGGCCTGCTTAAAGACAGTGCGATTGCCTCAGCCATTGGCGTGACAGAACTGGCCTATCAGGGCAGCCAGCTCTCGCAAATGACCTTCCGCGGCCTTGAGGTTTTTGCCGTGGTGGCCTTGCTTTATATTCTTCTCAGCCTGCCGGTTGCATGGCTGTCACGGACTGCGGATATCTATCTGCGGGCGAAGGTGGCACGATGATTGATTTTCCGATTGATGATGTCATTTCATGGATGCCGGAACTGCTCGACGGGCTGGCTCTGAGCGTTAAGGTCACGCTGGCCAGTCTGGCGATTGGTATCCCTTTCGGCTTGCTGCTGGCACTGGGCGTGCAGGCAAAGTCGAAATTCACGCGCGGGCTGTGTCTGGTGATTGTCGAAATCGGGCGCGGTGCTCCGGCTCTGATCCTGCTGCAATTCATCTATTTCGGATTGCCGAGTGCCGGTATCACGATGACGTCGATTGTGGCAGCGATTGCGGCGCTGAGCTGGAATACCGGTGCCTATACAAGCGAGATCATCCGTGCAGGGCTTGAATCCGTGCCTGCCGGGCAGAAAGAAGCGGTGATGGCGCTGAATATGAGCCGGATTGACGGTTTGCGCTATGTGATCCTGCCGCAGGGACTGCGTGTGGCTGTGCCTGCTTTGCTCGGTTTTTCGATCCTGATTTTTCAGGCAACATCTCTGTGTTTCACCATTGCCATGCCGGAACTGATCAGTCGTGCCTATGAAATCGGTTCGACGACTTTCCTGTATTTTCCGGCTCTGCTGGCGGCAGGTATTCTCTATGCAATGATCTGCATTCCGGCATCTATGCTGGTAAGCTGGGTTGAAAAACGTGCGGGACGTTTCTCCCGTTAAAAATAAATAATAACATAAACAATATGGGGTAGTGATATGAAATTAATGGGAAAAATGATCGTCGCAGCATCGGTTCTTGCCGGTGCAACGGCACTGGTTGCAGTGCAGGCCAATGCACAGAGCTGCACACCGAAAAACAGTTTTAAAACTGTTGAAGAGGGTGTGCTGACCATCGCTGTTACCACTTATGCGCCTTATTCCTATCTCTCACCGGAAGGCGAAGCCAAAGGCGTTGACGGCGATATTGCCAATAAGATCGCCGAGATGGAATGTCTGAAGGTTAAGGCCGTGGCCGTGGATACCGCTGCCGGCATTCAATATGTGTTGTCAGGCAAGGCCGATATCACCACCGGTGACTGGTATCGCACGGCAGAACGCGCCAAGGTGATGAACCTGTCATGGCCGCTCTATAATGACCAGATGGGTATTTATACCAAGGAAGGTTTTGAAGAGGTCAAGGATATTGAGGGCAAAAGCGTTGGCACCGTACAGGGTTATCTCTGGGTTGCAGACCTGAAGAAGCTGCTCGGCAGCAATCTCAAGCTCTATCCGAATTCCGTGAGCATGCAGCAGGATCTGGCTGCCGGACGTATTGCTGTTGGTATTGACGGTTATTCTACCGGTGTTGTCGCCAAGAAAGCCGGAGCCATGCCGGATATTGAAGTGAAGGTTGCCAAGAGCGATGATCGTGTGAAAGCCACGACTGAGGCCGGACAGGGCAGCTTCCCTTATTCCAAGAAAAATCCGGAACTTGGTGCGGCGCTTGATGCCAATATCAAGGCACTGCATGAAGATGGTACAATCAAATCTATTCTGACTGCCAATGGCATGGAAGCTTCAGCCGGTGATGTCGGCGAGCCACGTCTGATTGACTAAAAATAATAAAGGACCGGATTAATTTTAGTCCGGTCTCTCTTTTGCAGGAAGAAAGTACATGGCGCTGGATCATTATTATACGCTCGGTCGCTCAGGTTTACGGGTTAGCCGGATGGCGCTCGGCACCATGACTTTCGGCAATGCAGCTATTCGCGGGATCAGCGGCAGCTGGGGCAGCGCCGATGAGATATCGGGCGCGATATTTGATCATTATACCGATATGGGCGGCAATTTTATTGACACCGCAAATTCCTATGGTGCGGGGGCCAGTGAAAGCCTGATCGGGCAGTTTATGCGCGAGAAAGGTAATCGTGAACGGCTGGTGCTGGCGACCAAATACAGCAACAGTCTTGAACCCGGCAATCCCAATGCAGGCGGTAACAGCCGCAAGGCCATGATGCGGGCGGTTGAAGATTCCCTGCGTCGTTTGGGAACGGATTATATCGACCTCTATATGGTGCATACATGGGACCGTATAACGCCAGCGGAAGAGGTGGTGCGCACGCTGGATGATCTGGTGCGGGCAGGAAAAATCCGTTACGGCGGACTGTCTGATGTGCCTGCATGGTATGCGGCTCGGGCACAGACATGGGCGGAGTGCCATGCGCTGACACCGCTGATCAGTCTGCAATTGCCATATTCACTTGCCGAGCGGAATATTGAACAGGAATTTGTGCCGCTGGCGCAGAATATGGGCTTGGGCATTACCGTCTGGAGCCCGTTATCCATGGGGCTGCTTTCAGGGAAATACCGCGTTGAGGGTGATCGCTGGGCAGGAGAAGGTCGCCTGACTACTGATGCATCCGGCAAAGGCATG
The DNA here is from genome assembly GCF_000409565.1 of Pseudochrobactrum sp. AO18b. Classification (NCBI taxonomy): domain Bacteria; kingdom Pseudomonadati; phylum Pseudomonadota; class Alphaproteobacteria; order Hyphomicrobiales; family Brucellaceae; genus Pseudochrobactrum; species Pseudochrobactrum sp. AO18b. Next base: position 27,699 of record NZ_ANNO01000396.1, on the reverse strand, counting down.
GGGCTGTTTACGGCGCGCAATCACGCCATTCTCTCGGCCTTGCAGGATGTGGCAGCAGAGCTTGAGCGTCCGATGGCACAGGTGGCTTTGAGCTGGGTGCTGAATCGCCCGTCTGTTGCATCACTGATTATCGGTGCGAGTAAACTGGCGCAGTTGCAGGATAATATTGCGGCCTTTGAATTGCAGATACCTGCGGAACTGAGCGCAAGACTGGATGCCGCAAGTGCTCTGCCTGCACCGCAGCCTTATGCTTTGTTTGATGCGGATTATCAGGCGGGGGTGCTGAATACCGGTACATCGGTTGGCGATAAACCTGCCTCTTACGCGCCGCCGCAATGGATGCCGAAGGTGGATGATTTCACCTATGGTAAGGGCTGATTTTTATTATACGGAGAGCGGTATAAATTGCCGCTTTTATTAAATTTAGACATTAAGAAATTTATATAAAATCATGAATTGTAATAATTAATGATGTTTCATTTTCTTTACGTGGTACGCAAAATAATCGCGTTTTATATATGAGATTTTTATATCTCTCCTTCTTTCCCTCTCTCGAACCACTATGCGTTTTGGCGCCATAGTTCCGCCTGATTTCGGCTTGTCGCGCTTAGCGCTGCTGCCGGAAGCAGCTGCTGCACTTGCACCGGCTGAAATTCAGGAGTTCGAAAAATGGATGTCATCATGATTGCCGCAGGCGCCGGATTTATCTGCCTGTCTTATTTCTACGCCCTTGTTTGCGACCGGCTGTGAGGGCGCGTCATGTGGTTTGATTATGTTCTCGGCGGCTCGGTAGCCGCATTGCTCAGCCTCTATCTGCTTTATGCACTGGCACGACCTGAGCGCTTTTAAAACTGTTTTAGAAACGGAAAGTATTTTCCAATGACTTTCAACGGAATATTGCAGATTGCGATCCTGTTCGGGCTCACAATTCTGCTGGTGAAACCGGTCGGCGGGTATCTGACCCGCGTGTTCACCGGTGAACGAACCTTCCTCTCGCCGGTGATCGCACCGGTTGAGCGCGGCCTCTATAAACTGGCCGGAACTCATGAAAAAGAAGAGCAACACTGGACGGTCTATGCGGCGTCGCTGCTGATGTTCAGCATTGCCGGTTTTGTAGCGCTCTATTTGTTGCAGCGTCTGCAAGGGGCATTGCCTTACAACCCTGCGGGTATGCAGGCTGTGGAGCCGACATCTGCCTTTAATACGGCAATCAGCTTCATGACCAATACCAACTGGCAGGGTTATGGTGGTGAAAGCACGATGAGCTATTTCACCCAGATGGCCGGTATCACAGTGCAGAACTTTGTTTCTGCTGCGGTGGGTATTGCCGGTGCTATGGCGATTACCCGTGGTTTTGCCCGTTCTTCGAGCAACACTATCGGCAATTTCTGGGTCGATCTGACCCGCGCCACGCTTTATGTGTTGCTGCCTATCTGCATTATCGGCACACTTGTACTGGTGTGGCAGGGTGTGCCGCAAAATCTCAATGCCTATACGCTTGCGACCACACTTGAAGGTGCGCAGCAGACCATTGCGCAAGGGCCTGTGGCCTCGCAGATGATTATCAAGCATCTGGGCACCAATGGTGGTGGCTTCTTCAATGCTAACTCAGCGCATCCGTTTGAAAATCCGACAGCGCTGACCAACCTTATCCATTTGCTGTCGATTTTCGTGATCTCTACTGCCATGACCAATGTGTTCGGCCGTATGGTCGGCAATCAGCGTCAGGGCTGGGTATTGTTCGCCGTCTTCGGTGTGCTAGTGGTGCTGGGAACTTCGGTGCTCTATTGGGCTGAATCCAGCGGTAATCCGCTGATGCAGGCTCTGGGCACTGTCGGTGGTAATATGGAAGGCAAAGAAGCGCGCTTTGGCATTGCGCTGTCGGCGCTGTTCTCTGAGGTCACGACTGCGGCCTCCACCGGTGCGGTCAATAATATGCATGACAGCCTGATGCCACTCGGTGGTCTGGTGCCGCTTTTCAATATGCAGATCCCAAATCTTGGCGGTATTGGTGCCGGTATCTACGGCATGTTGCTGTTCTTCATTCTGGCGATCTTCATTGCCGGTCTGATGGTTGGCCGTACACCGGAATATCTGGGCAAGAAAATCGAGGCCAAAGAGGTCAAGATGAGCCTGCTGGCCACGCTCGGACCATCGCTTGCCATTCTCGGTTTTGCTGCATTGGCTGTGGTTTTGCCGCAAGGATTGTCAAGCATTCAGGATGTAGGCCCGCATGGCTTCAGCGAAGTGCTCTACGCTTACTCTTCCGGTGCCAACAATAACGGTAGTGCCTTTGCCGGTCTCAATGCCAATACGCCTTTCTACAATCTCACCATCGGTTTTGCGATGCTGATGGGGCGCTTTTTGCTGATTGTGCCGGTGCTGGCGATTGCCGGTTCGCTGGCCGCCAAAAAAACCGTTCCTGCCTCTGCCGGTACATTGCCGACCACTGGCCCGCTATTTGTCGGTCTGGTCTTTGGTGTGACGATGATTGTCGGCGGTCTTACTTTCTTCCCGGCCTTGGCGCTGGGGCCGGTTGTCGAGCATTTCGCAATGCTCTCCGGTCAGCTGTTTTAAAGGTGCGTGATGGCGAAGAATTCTTTTCTGATGAAGCAATTATTTCGTTCCAACGCCGCGCAAAAACAAAATCCGCGCGGTGTGAAAAAGGAAGATTGCCCGAAACTCACCAGTATTATGCTGATCCTTGTGCTGGCGATGCTGGCCGGTGTTTTTCTCGTGAAGGCGCTGACCTGAGTTTAAGTTAAAACATTAACTTATCACTCTACATCAATGAAAATTCTATGCAGTTTTGCATTAACTTGCATAAAATCAAGACGGAGGGCTCTCATGAGCCAGTCAAAATCTTCCAGTATTCTGGATGCCCAAATCCTGCTGCCTGCCATTGGCGGCGCTTTTCGCAAACTCGATCCGCGGGTGCTGGCGAAAAATCCGGTGATGTTTGTCGTTGCGGTTGTCACCGTGCTGACCACGGTGCTCTTTATCCGCGATTTGGCGGGTGGCGGAGCGGATCTGGGCTTCTCGTTTCAGATCATTCTGTGGCTGTGGTTCACTATTCTGTTTGCCAATTTTGCGGAAGCGGTGGCTGAAGGGCGCGGTAAAGCACAGGCGGAATCTCTGCGCCGCACCCGTACCGAAACCGAAGCAAAATTGCTCAGTGGCGACAGTAAAACCAACTATACGGTTGTTGCGGGTAACAGCCTTAAGGTCGGCGATATTGTGCTGGTGGAAGCTGGAGACATTATCCCTTCCGACGGTGAGGTTATCGAAGGTGTGGCCTCGGTGAATGAGGCGGCTATCACCGGTGAATCCGCGCCGGTAATCCGTGAATCCGGTGGTGACCGTTCGGCTGTGACCGGCGGTACGCAAGTGCTGTCCGACTGGATACGGGTGCGTATTACCGCTGCTGCCGGATCGACCTTTATTGACCGGATGATCTCACTGGTCGAAGGCGCAGAACGCCAGAAGACGCCAAACGAGATTGCGCTGAATATTCTGCTCGCCGGTATGACGCTGATCTTTGTTCTGGCTGTGGTGACCATTCCGAGTTTTGCCACTTATGCGGGCGGTTCCGTGCCGGTGATTGTGCTGGTGGCTTTGTTCGTTACGCTGATCCCGACTACCATCGGCGCTTTGCTCTCCGCCATCGGTATTGCCGGTATGGATCGCCTGGTGCGGTTCAATGTGCTGGCTATGTCCGGCCGTGCGGTGGAAGCTGCCGGTGATGTTGATACACTGCTGCTCGATAAGACCGGCACAATTACGCTTGGTAATCGTCAGGCGACTGAGTTCCGTCCCGTCACAGGTGTCAGCGAACAGCAACTGGCCGATGCGGCGCAGCTTGCCTCACTTGCCGACGAGACACCGGAAGGCCGCTCCATCGTTGTGCTGGCTAAAGAGAAATACGGCATCCGTGCCCGTGATATGGCAAGCCTGCATGCAAGCTTTGTGCCTTTTACCGCACAAAGCCGGATGAGCGGCGTCGATGTGGATGGCAGTATCATTCGCAAAGGTGCGGTGGATGCGGTGCTGAAATATGTCGAGGCGGAAGGCAGTAAAGCTTCTACACCTGCCCAGCTACAGGAAATCCAGTCAATTGCCGCGCAGATTGCCAAGGCGGGCGGTACGCCGTTGGCTGTGGTCAAAGACGGGCAGCTGATGGGCGTTGTCTCGCTGAAGGATATTGTCAAAGGCGGTATCCGTGAGCGTTTTGCGGAACTACGCCGCATGGGCATCCGCACGGTAATGATTACCGGTGATAATCCGATGACGGCCGCGGCGATTGCCGCAGAAGCGGGCGTGGATGATTTCCTTGCGCAGGCAACACCGGAGAACAAGCTGTCGCTGATCCGTGAGGAGCAGGCCAAGGGCAAGCTGGTGGCAATGTGCGGTGACGGTACCAATGATGCGCCGGCACTGGCACAGGCTGATGTGGGTGTGGCGATGAATACCGGTACAGTAGCTGCACGTGAGGCGGGCAATATGGTCGATCTCGATAGTGATCCGACCAAGCTGATTGAGATCGTGGAAATCGGCAAGCAATTGCTGATGACACGCGGTGCGCTGACAACCTTCTCGATTGCCAATGATATTGCCAAATATTTCGCGATTATTCCGGCAATGTTCCTCGCTTTCTACCCGCAGCTCGGCGTGCTGAATATTATGGGGCTGCATAGTCCGCAGAGCGCCATTCTCTCGGCCATTATCTTTAATGCGCTGATTATCGTGGCGCTGATCCCGCTGTCACTGCGCGGGGTTAAATATCAGGCGGTTGGTGCGGGCGCACTGCTGAGCCGCAATCTGATGATCTACGGTCTTGGCGGGATTATCGTGCCTTTCGTGGCGATCAAGCTGATTGACATGGCAATTACCGCTCTGGCTCTGGTGTAAGGAATAAACCCATGTTGAAACAATTACGTCCTGCTGTGGTGATGATTGTCAGTCTGACCGTAATCACCGGTATTGCCTATCCGCTGGCTATGACCAGTGTGGCGCAGACCCTGTTTCCTTCTCAGGCCAATGGCAGTCTGATCGTGAAGGACAATAAGGTGATCGGCTCATCCCTGATTGGCCAGCAATTCACCTCCGAGCGCTATTTTCACGGTCGCCCGAGTGCTGCAGGTGATGGTTATAATGCTGCATCCTCCGGCGGTTCCAATCTGGCGCCAACCAGCGCTGCGTTACTGGATCGCGTAAAGACCGATGTGGCCAAGCTGCAGGCAGAGAATCCAAACCAGCCGGTGCCTGTTGATCTGGTGACAGCATCCGGCAGCGGGCTTGATCCGCATATTACGCCGGAAGCGGCTTTGTTCCAGATACCGCGCGTTGCCAAGGCACGCGGATTGGATGAGGCCAAGCTCAAAACATTGGTCGATGCTCAGATACAGGAGCGTTTGCTGGGCGTGCTGGGCGAGCCGGTTGTGAATGTGCTTGCGCTTAATCTCGCACTGGATCAGGTTAAATAAGACAGAACATGCAGAGTCCGGATCATAATTGATGAATGATGACAGTCAGCTGCAGGAAAGCATGCGCAATGATGACGGCAGACCGTCACCGGATGCGCTGCTCGCCAAAGCCGAACAGGAAACACGCGGCCGCCTCAAGATTTTTCTCGGGGCGGCTCCGGGCGTTGGTAAAACCTATGAAATGCTGATGTCCGGCCGTAGTCTTTTGGCTGACGGCGAGGATGTGGTGATCGGGGTTGTCGAGACGCATGGTCGTCAGGAAACACAGGCTCTGACCGAAGGCTATGAGATTATTCCCCGTGCGCGTGTCGATTATAAAGGCCATGTGCTTGAGGAGATGGATCTCGACGCTGTGCTGGCGCGTCATCCCAAGCTGGTGCTGGTGGATGAGCTGGCGCATACGAATGCTCCGGGTAGCAGGCACCCCAAGCGTTATCTTGATGTTGAAGAACTGCTTGCCAACGGCATTGATGTTTATACCACGCTGAATATTCAGCATGTCGAGAGCCTTAATGATGTGGTGGCGCAGATCACCCGTATCCGTGTGCGCGAAACCGTGCCGGACAGTATTATCGACCGCGCTGATGATATCGAGATTGTTGATATTACACCGGAAGACCTGATTAAGCGCCTGAAAGAAGGCAAGGTCTATCTGCCCAAGACGGCGAAACGCGCGACACAAAATTACTTCTCTGCCGGTAATCTCACTGCTTTACGCGAACTTGCTTTGCGGCGCACGGCACAACGTGTCGACGATCAGTTGCTTAGCCATATGCAAGCCAATGCCATTTCGGGACCGTGGTCTGCCGGTGAACGTGTGCTTGTTTGCATTGATGAACAGCCGCATGGCGCGGCACTGATCCGCTATGCCCGCAGACAGGCCGACCGGCTGCGTACGCCGTGGACAGCGCTCTATGTGGAGACATCCCGCGCGGCAACGCTTTCGGAAGAAGAGAAAGACCGTATTGCCACCACCTCACGGCTGGCAGAGCAGCTCGGCGGTGAAATTATTACGCTGACCGGCCATGATGTGGCGCAGGACATAATCAACTATGCTTTGGCGCATAATTTCAGCCATATTGTTATCGGCAAGCCGAACAAGTCGCGTCTGCGTGAAATGTTTGAAGGATCAGTCTCGCATAACCTGATCCGTAAGGCCGGTAATCTCAGTATTCATATTATTTCCGGTACGCAGCAGGAAGCTGCGCCGGTGCGTCAGGTGGCGACCGCAGAGGAAAAAGCATTTTCGCTACGGCCTTATCTGCTGAGCCTTGGCTATATCGCGATTGCGCTGGTTGTTGGTACTTTGCTCGATCATGTGCTGGATGTGCGCAATATCGCGCTGGTGTTCCTGATGGCCGTGCTGGCGACGGCTGTGGCCTCCGGTCTGCGGCCTGCCTTGTTCGCTTCGCTGGTCAGTGCGCTTGTTTTCAATTTCTTCTTCCTGCCACCGCTCTACACTTTGCATATTGCAGGGCCGGAGAGTGTGATTGCACTGGCATTCTTCATTTGTGTGGCGCTGGTCGCCAGTAATCTGACTGCGCGTGTGCAGAGGCAGGCTGCTGCGGCGCGTAACCGCGCCAGAACAATGGAAGGGCTCTATCAGTTCAGTAAAAAATTGGCCGGAGCCGGAACGCTGGAAGATGTGCTCTGGGCAACGGTCTATCAGATTGCAGCGCTGCTCAAAGTACGTGTGGTGGTGCTGTTGCCGGATGAAGGCACAGCCAATACGTCTATTTCCGTGCGTGCCGGTTATCCGCCGGATGATACGCTTGCCGATGCAGATATTGCTGCTGCCCGCTGGGCATGGGAGCATGACCATCCTGCAGGGCGAGGAGCAGACACCTTGCCTGGTGCCAAGCGCCTTTATCTGCCGTTGCGTGCTGTCGGTAATACAATTGGTGTGGTCGGGCTGGATGATGACCGGCAAGGGCCGATCCTGACGCCGGAGCAGCAACGGTTGTTTGATGCACTGGCAGAGCAGGCGGCATTGGCGATTGCGCGTATTCAACTGGTGGATGATCTGGATCGCGCTCAGCTCGCCGTTGAGGCAGACCGGTTGCGCTCGGCCTTGCTGACCTCGATCTCCCATGATCTTAAAACACCGCTCGCAGCCATTCTTGGCGCTGCAGACACATTGAAGAGCTATTCCGGCTCTCTGCCTGATACTGACCGTGCTGAGTTGCTGACGACGGTGGTGGATGAGTCCGAGCGGCTCAACCGCTTTATCGCCAACCTGCTGGATATGACGCGGATTGAATCGGGTGCCATGCAGCCGAATAAATCTCTGCATTATTTGGGGGATATTGTCGGCAGTGCGCTGAAACGTGCCGCGAAAATTCTGCAACATCACCGTGTTGAAACCGATATTGCCGCCGATCTGCCGATGCTGAAACTTGATCCGGTTTTGTTTGAGCAGGTGTTGTTCAACTTGCTGGACAATGCCGCTAAATACGCGCCGGAAGGCAGTCTGGTCTATATTCATGGGCAGGCGGAGCAGGGTGATATCGTGCTGCGTATCAGCGATGAAGGCGCGGGCATACCGGCGGGTGATGAAATGCGGATTTTCGACAGTTTCTACCGTGTACGCAAAACCGATCAGGTGCGTGCCGGTACAGGGCTTGGGCTGGCAATCTGCAAGGGCTTTACAGAGGCGATGGGCGGCACCATTACAGCTACCAATCGCAGCGATCACGGTGGTCGCAGTGGTGCTGTTTTTACAATCCGATTACCGCTTAGCAGCTGCGCTGAAATGATGAGCGGAACAGAAGAGGGATTATCTCCCCGATGACACAGAATATCGTCAAAATCCTTGTGGTGGATGATGAACCGCCAATCCGTAAACTTTTGCGCGTCGGGCTGGGAACGGAAGGCTTCTTGATTCTTGAGGCACCATCAGCGGCCGTCGCCCGAGAGATTATGCGAGGTGACCGGCCTGATCTGGTGCTGCTGGATCTCGGTCTGCCGGATATGTCGGGACATGATCTTCTGACGCTGTGGCGTTCGGAACTGATTGATCTGCCGGTGATTATTCTTTCCAGCCGCACAGATGAAAGTGGAATCGTCAAAGCACTCGAGCTTGGTGCGGATGATTATGTGACCAAGCCATTTGGCATGAAAGAACTGGCAGCGCGAATCCGCGTGGCACTACGTCATAAATTACAGGAGCAGGGTGAAAAGCCGGTCTTCCAAACCGGTGAGCTGTCGGTTGATCTGGTGAAGCGTATCGTACGGCTCAAAGGGCAGGAGATTAAGCTCTCGCCGAAAGAATATGATATTTTGCGGATCATGGTGCAGCACGCAGGCAAAGTGCTGACGCATAGTTTCATTCTCAATCAGATCTGGGGCGGCATGAGTGATGTGCAATATCTGCGCGTTTATGTGCGCCAGTTGCGCCAGAAACTCGAAGATTCGCCCGATCAGCCGCTTTATATTCTGACAGAGACAGGTGTCGGCTACCGGTTGCGTGAGCCGGACGCTTAAATGTGACGGATTCGCCGGAGATTTTACAAAGTCTCTGGCGAAACGTATTTTATACGCGTCGAAAAACTCTGAGTAATAGAATTAGGATGATTTTTGATTGGGAGATTTGTGCAGATTTAAACTCTTAAAGAAGAGTGGCTCCCCGGGCCGGATTCGAACCAGCGACCAACCGGTTAACAGCCGGTTGCTCTACCGCTGAGCTACCGAGGAATAGTTGCTCTGCATTTGCAATGACAGCCGTATAGCAACGCAAAATGCTCTTGCCAAGCCCTAATTTTGATATTGTACAGGAAAAAAGCAGATTTATGACAGGGAGTATTGTTTTTCAGTTTGAAAGACAGCGGTCATTCTCTGAAAGTGATAAAAATCATTTATTTCAAATAATTAGATGATGCGTGAAAACGAGCACTATCATACGCAGTACAGGCATTTCTGATTTTAGCTTTTGGAAATTTTATGCACGCTCTTTATGAGAAAAGAGTGGCTCCCCGGGCCGGATTCGAACCAGCGACCAACCGGTTAACAGCCGGTTGCTCTACCGCTGAGCTACCGAGGAACAGGTGCTCTTGCTTTCAGCGATTTGGCGTATAGCAAAAGCATTTTGGTTTTGCCAAGCCCTTTTTCGCTTTTCAATCAACTTTTTAGCGGAACTGTGGATGAGGCGTGCATTTCAGGTGTTAAAATCTGAAATATCGCAGTTTAAATGCGCTGCTTTGAGTGTTTCCAACATCTTAGAGTTGCTGACGCTGTGCATTGCACGCAACACATTGCGGAATCAGGAGCAATGATTATGCGCTCTGATTCCGCAGCGTGGCGGATAGTATTTCATGATCCCATTCACAGCAGTCGTAATTTTTAGAAAAATGCAGCTTTGACGGAAGTGGTATTTTTTTAAACAAAAGGACACTTATATAAGGGGCATATAAACAGAGAGTGTGCAGGCAGGGCAGACAGATTGCTGAAACCGGATGCTGATACAAATAATGCTGCAGAACAGCAGAGTGCTGAAAGCGGGGAGGCTGCTACGCAGCACCGGATCAGATTGTTTGGGAAACATTTGCCGCTCCCGCAGTCTGTCTGGCTCAGGCGAATCCTTGGCGGTGGACTTATTGTCGGTGGTGTATTCAGCTTTTTGCCGGTGCTCGGCGTTTGGATGCTTCCACTCGGGCTGATCATCCTTTCCCGTGATTCCAGTCGTATCAGACGCATCAGGCGCAAGTCTGAGGTTGGTTTGCTACGCCGGTGGCGTGAATACAGAGCGCGCAAGAAAGCAGAGAAGGCGGAACAGCAGAAGTAACCGGCTTTTCCTGAGTGATTATTGTAGGCGCTGTGAATAAAATCCCGGCTATCTGCATTATTTTGATAGGAAATTTAAAATTTCGCGGAAAGCATGGCGGGGGTACTTGACGAGTCATGCGGCTTAACCTATTCAGCACTCAACCACATACGGATGGCCTCGTGGCGGAGTGGTTACGCAGAGGACTGCAAATCCTTGCACCCCGGTTCGATTCCGGGCGAGGCCTCCATCCAAAATCTAAGCATTTGTTATATATGATTTATTTTGCTTAAATCCCTCACTAATGAACGAGGTGAGGGCAAAGTGCGTAGATAATCTCTGAATTTCTATCATGAAAAACAATGAAATAAAAAAGCCAGCTAGAGAATTAGCTGGCATTTATGGTTGTAAAATTCCATTTTTAATCGGCTTGTTTTTTATTTTTTCTTCTTGAGCGGGTGAGAGCGATTTCACTCTCAATCTGGTCTGCAACGCGTCTGGAGTTTTTAATCCCCAGGCGCACTCTGTCTGCGCCTTTGGTGTAAAGTTCTGCCTGTTTAACATTTGACCAGCCATATTGTGCCATTAGCTCATGTGTGGCTGCACCGGCTTCTGCAGATAGAGTTGCAGAAAGTTTGCGCAACCCGTGTGCGCTTTTCTTGATACCGGCATCATTACATCTGTCTCTGAACCAGTTTCCAAAACTGGCAACTTCAAATGCATTACCAGCTTCACTGATGAGGAATGTGTTGATGCCGGTTTCAGTAACGGAAATCACATCCAGCAACGCCTTAGGAAACTCTACGGTAATCTGGGAACCGGTTTTTTGAGTTTTAATGCTGAAAATATTGCCGCGCATGTGCTGGCGGCCAGCGCGCACAACGTCAGATCGACGCAATCCGGTATGCAGTAACAATTCTACCGCAAGACGAGCTTTGGTCCCTACTGGCCATCGATCATAGAACTGTAGCAGATCTTCCATTGTCCAGGGCGCGAAACCAACGGTTTTGTATTTTAACGGCAATACGCCTGCAGTTGGATCAATGGTCACATAATCATTTTGGAGTGCCCAGCTGAAGAGACCTCGCATTGCTTTCAGGAAGTGATTAGCTTGGGCAGGCGTGTCAGCTCGTGCTTCAAGAGCCATAACCATCGAGCGGCGGTCAATTGCTGTGTAGCGGGTATTATTGGAGCGTTTGATTGCCTCAATAAAAATGTTCTCTCGTTGGCGCTGTGTTGCAATCGAAAATGCTCTCCATGTGGAACTTTCACGATACCGGTCAATAAGCCATCGCAAGCTATAGGGCTGGGCAGGAATACCACGCGGGGCTTCTTCGATTTTATAGCCCATTACAGCCTGCTTGTAGCCTTCTTTGAATTCCCGTGAGTTCACATCATCGGGCAGACGCACGCGTAAACCTTTCCCGATCCTGTAGAAATATTTCACTTTGCCGTGGCGGCTCACTTCACGCACAACATGAGGTGGGAGTTTGCGTCTCAGTTTGGTCATTACAGCCGCACTATGTTTTTATGTTCAATCAAATGAGGATAGGTATCTGTGAGTGGTGCAGGTTGCACTGATAAAGAGCCATCAGCTTCTAGGCGCACGCTCACGCCCTGTTCTTTGGCAATGATCGCTGCACTGCGGATTTGCGCGCGGGTGTAGCGCACTTTCTCTCTTTCGACTTTATGATCCATGCTTACTCACCTCCTTGCGCCAAGGCTGCACGGCCTGCGGTGGTAATAATAACTTCGCTGTGAAAACCAAGGCGGATTAATCCTCGTTTTTCTAATGTCCGAGCAGTATGGTTTTCTCTCAATCCATCAGCGAATGTTTCCCCACCGCAATATTCAGCTTGTTTCAGCAGTTCACGCTGTCTTTTTGTCAGCTTCATTTGCCTGCCTCCAATGTGCTGCATGGCCTGTGAATAGCTGGGAGAGAGCTGTTTTTGCGGCCTTATAAACGGACAAAATCAAATATTTGTAGCAAGATTGGCGGTGATGAATCGCGCTGGAACGCGATCCATCACCTCTCATTCCTTCATGGAAACAGCACAAAGGAACGGTCTGAATGAATAGAAATCTTGAATATGAAATCAGAAGTTTGGGAACGCGCCAGCCGCGACCAACCTCCTCAGGTGGAGTTGGTGCTGGTGTAGGTCCGCGCCAGCCAGCGACACGGCCTAGCGCGCCGAAGCCCGGAAAGTAGGAACTATGGAAGACAGACTTGAGAATATCCGTTTCAACGTTCTCAGAAATGCGCTGTATCACACGGCCAGACGTTTGCGTTTTGAGCGCTTGAATAGATTTATGAATTTCGCAGTAGTCTTGCTGGGTGCGGCTGCTTTCAGTGAGATATTCTCCGGTCTGTCTATTCCGCAATCCTGGATCGGTGCGGCCGTTGCTATAATAGCTGCGGCTCAGCTGGCCTTCGATCTCGGAGGTATGGCTAGGACACATCAACAATTGCAACGTGATTATTACAACCTGCTGGCGGATATTGAAGTTACGCTCAATCCAGATGAGCAGCAATGTGCTCATTGGTATAGTAATATGGTTCGCATTACGGGAGATGAGCCTCCGACGATGCGTGCGATTGATGCTAAGGCTTACAATGATGCGCATGCCGCGATGGAATTGCCCGCAGATGATCGTTTGGTCATTCCCTTTTGGCATTTGGTGTTTAAAAATTGGAACTCCTTTGAAGGGCATACGTACCAAAAGGTGAGTGAAATCAATCGTTGAGCGTGGTGCTACATGATTAACCTTGGCGACATTCAGCAGTGCTTGCAGATCTACAGTCTGCAGCGTAATGCGCTTCGTATAGCAGACACTGGATAGCAGGAGCTTGTAGCTGTGTATGAGCTTTGCCTGTTCCTTTGTCATGGCTGCACTAACTCAAACAGGTCGCTGGGCTGGCAATTTAATATTTGGCACAGTGTAGCCATCTGCTTGTAAGAAATGGATTTGGATTTGCCGTTTATGAGCAAGGAGACATTTGGCTCGGTGATATTGAGCAGTGGTGCCAATTGGCGGCCGCGGATGCCTGCTTCAGCCATACGTGTTTTAATATTGACCTTAATTTGCATACAAGTTCTCCTTCTGCCGGAAGGTGCGGCAGTTGTGGCAGTGTCTGGTTGTTGGGGTGATTAGGTTGGCTGGTTGGTCAGTTCAGTTGTAACGTCTTCAAAGTTCACAATTGCACCAGTGGTCGCGCTTTGCCCGTCAAGCCTGACGATGTACTTTGCTGGACCGTGTTCAAATATTTTAACGATGACTCCGCAACGGTCATCCCAGCCGCGTTTTACGGCTACACGTGTGCCGACAGAATAGGGTGGCTGTATGTTATTCCGGATGACCCAATCTTTTTGCAGATCATCTATGGCGCTCCGTGCATCATCTCCGTAGTTGTCAAGAATTTGCGCGATTTCCAGTCTCGGTATCCAGCCGCAACGCTCTTCTAATTCTCTGGCAAGTTCATAGCCGTCCATGCTGATTGAAGCATTGTTCGATATATCGTTTGCACATGGTATTATGCTTTCCTCGCCGTTGATCAGGTCATCGTCGAAGAGTTTTTGCGCGATTTCACGCGCGATTTTCATGCGGAGGGTATCGGTGAGCTGGTGTGGCCGTGGTTCCAGTGTTGTTGCGATGCTCATCACATCACCGTTTTGACAGAGAGAGAACGTGCAAGATGGGCGGCTTTGAGCCCATAGCGTGTAATATCTTCGGATGAGTAGCCGCGCAGTCTAAGATTGTCTGGTGTTACCGGATCGCCTGCAGCATCCATATCCTGCATTGTCGCGGCCATGCCAGAGACGATGCACAATTCTTGAATTGATGGTGCCGGAGCAGGGCGGGTTTCATAAATGATCATGATTATAACCTCTGGTGATCATAGCTTTGATTTTGTAGCCGTTTTGAAATGGCAAACAAAATGCTAGATACAGAGATAGAGGTAAAATTACCGCTAGTCAATCGTATGCGGTAAAAAAACCTCTTTTAGTGTGTGGTGATGAGATGAAAAATATCACTCTGAATTTGCTGCTTTATGCAGCATAGTTCAGTTGCTTATAAATTATTACAATTGATGTTGAATGATTACATGTCGATAATTGATCGACGAACGCGACCTATAACGGTGATGGTGCCGTCTAGCTTTGGTGCAGGAATATCTTTGTAAGATGCCGGTTGGAATGGTGGATCATCATTGGGGCGATAACGCTTATATGTAGCTTGCCCTGTTTCGTCAGTGATAACGTAGCATCCGTTTGTAACCAGTCTTTTGTCGGCGCGATTTACAAGAATGATTGAGTCAGGTGGAGATATCTTGTTCATAGATGGCCCATCAACACGCAGAGCAATCCAATCCCCCTCCGGAAGGTCGGCGGTTGCGACTGTTGGATAGCCGTTGAAATCCTCAACCCCGTCTTGGTGGCCTAATTCACCAGCGCTTACCCATGATATGAGCGGCACATAGTTTAATATCGATTGTTTAACTTCATGGATTGCTTCTTCTGGTTCAGTTCCATCAAGAAGCCATGCCGGTGTTGTTTGAAGGATGGGTGCTAGGGCAGCAATGGTGCCTGTGGATACGCCCTTGCGTCCGTTGTTGGCTTTTACTGCGCGCTGAATATTGCGAATTGCATCCCGGCTCAGCCCTGCCTTTAAAGAGGCGGCTGTGGCTGATAAATTTACTTTATCAAGGCGGATTTGAATTCGATCAATGACATCATTTAGCATAATGCGGTAATATGACCGCTTTTGATGGGTTTTGTTAGCGGTATTAATACCATTGACATAAGCGGTAAAATAACCGCTTATGTCCGTATGTTGAAAATCACTCATCTATTAGACCTTGCTGACAGATATCAGGCTGTTGAGTTTTGTGCTGACAAAACTCTCAGTAATCGACTGTTTAGTGATACCAAAAAACTCTCAGCCCTTAGAAATGGGGCTGATATTACTGTTTCCCGTTTCAATGACGCAGTTCTGTGGTTTTCCCATAACTGGCCGGATAAGGCGGCATGGCCTGATAATATCATGCGTCCTTGTACTGATGAGGTGGTGCAATGATCGCTTTGCCTCACAGAGCACGACTGCATTGCAGTTGTCACCGAAAATCACACAATAGTTTTTTCCCTTATCTCTGCCGGTACCTCCCACGGCAGATGCTGACCTGTCTTCGTGCTTTGGCTCCCGTGAGCGCGAAGACAGGTCTTTTTTATGAGGTTCTGTCATGGTGAAAATTCGACCAACTACTGAGCAAGACCGGCAGGCTCTCAAGGCAGCTGTACGTCGCTTGCTGCCGATGGCTGGCGGTGTTTCTGCTTTTGAAAAGGTGACGCGGGTCAATGCTTCGGCGCTTTCGCGTTATGGTGCGCCGGATGAGGCGATCAACCATATGCCGATTGATGTGGCTATGGATTTAATGCTCGACACGCGCTCGAACGGCATTGTTTCCATTATGGCCGCACAGCTTGGCTATAAACTGGTGTCGCTTGGCAATCAGAATTTCGGCAACACCTTGCCGGATATCGGGGATATGTCCCGCCTGAGTAAGTCTGTATCTGATGTGATGCATGAATACGCGCAGGCGATTGCAGACGGTTCAATCACACCCCGTGAAAAGCAGCAAATTGACATTGAAATTGAGGAAGCCGTGCAAATGCTTCGAGCATTTCAACGGAAGGTTGATGGCGCGCTTTCAAAAGGCGGTGACGCATGATGTGTCACTTTCGCTTCCACGGCTCCGAACCGTTTGTTTCCCACTCTCGGTATGGTGCGGCCAAATCTAAAGCCGTGCTGAAAAAAATTCCTAATAATGCTGACCGGCTGGCGCGGCTGACCATAGAAGGCCGTTTGCAGCGGCTTTGTCTCGTGCCTGTTCGTTCCGATAAAAAGCGGAGGCAAGATCATGACTGAAACATTTTATTATTTTTATGGGGTTGCACTGCTTTTTCTCGCCTTAGCTTTTATAGCGACGTCCATTTCGGTGCGTTGGCTCTGGTTGTCCATGGACAGGAGGCTCACAAAGATTGAATCCGAATTTTCGTTTTTGTTGATCCATGTGCGTAACTTAGAAAAGCGTGTGCGCACTGGTGGTTCCAAATGATACCAGAAGCAGAATCTAAACTTGGAGTTGGAGCGTATCTCTCCCATGAGTTCAAAACTCTCTGCGGCGCACTTGAAGTCAGTGGTGGAATAAATTCTTTTAATTCCGCTATCAATCAGATCTCCATAAGCAAATTGAACCATCATTGGGTTGTTGCGACTGCGCATATGTACGGTTTCAATGAAGATGCCCAGATCTCTGGTATTGACTGTTACTGTCACCCAAATCCAATTATCGATTTCTCCACCTATTATTGCATGGATAACAGGCAGATTTTTGCTCATTTCTGCATTGTGGTGAAGTCGCAATTGAGTGCGCGTGAGGTGAACATTCCAGAGTGCGGCACATGCTGCAATTACCGAGCCAATGACGGTCAGAAGGTTCAGAAAGTTAGTCGCGATCCATTCATGCATCTTTTAATTCTGCTCGTTCCTTCGTTTTTGTTCAGTGATCTTTTAGTCCGACATTACGTTTTGTCATGTTTTTGTACATCCGAATCTTTTGCGGAGGCAAGATCATGACTGACGATGTTGGAGGAGACAGCTCGCAGACCATCGCAGTGGGGCAACTTCGTGCTTTTATTGAACGAATTGAGCGTCTTGAGGAAGAAAAGAAAACTGTCGGTGATGATATCAAAGAGGTTTTTGCCGAACTGAAAGGCTCCGGCTTCGACACGAAGGCTGTACGCACGATCATCCGGTTACGCAAAAAAGAGGATCATGAGCGGCAGGAAGAGGAGGCCATGGTGCAGCTCTATGCTGATGCGCTTGGCATGCCTTTGTTTCGGGGGCTGATATGAATTTCAATCCTGCAGTTATTGCGATGCGCAATGCGACAGCCGTCAAATTCGAGCGGTTTATTGCTTCCGTTGTAAATGACGCGGCCCTGATTGCACAAATGCCAGGCGATAAGGGGTATAGGCCTCGTCTTGATAAGATTGCGCACCGGTTCTGCCGTGTGTTCAATGTCAGCTTAACGGAAATCCGTTCTCAACGCCGTGATAGTGAAGTCTCTATGGCACGGCAGGCCATCTATTATTGGGCTTGGCGCCTGACCGAGCTTTCATCCTCCCAGATCGGCCGTCGCATGGGTAATCGTGATCACACCACCGTCTTGTATGGGATTAGAACCTACCGGCGCAAACGGGCTGCTATGGGGCGGAATTTGCGCGAACTGCGGAGGGCTGCACAATGAGCATTGCAGTCATGTCGCGTCTTTTCAAGGCACAGATTGGTTCTCCAAGCCGCAAGATACTTGCGATCCGGCTAGGTGACTTCGCTGATGATGAGGGGCGCGGAATTTGGCCGACTGTTGGACGGTTGGCAAACGAAACTGAGTTGTCAGAGCGTACCGTGCAGCGCCTTCTGAAAGAGTTTGTTGATGAAGGTCTGTTGATCGTGGTCGCTGAGGGCGGCGGTCGCCCCGGACAGGCTACACGATACGATTTCGATATGATGAAATTGGAAGCTCTTGTGAGGGGTAAAACTGTGTCTGACGGGTGTCACCATGTCACGGGTGACACCACGACACCCGTGACACTGGATGCAGAGACGGGTGACACTGACGACATAGACGGGTGTCACCATGTCACCCAAACCGTAATAGAACCATTAAATAAACCATTACTTGAGAGAGGGCGCGCAAGCGAACTTGAAAACAGGGAAATCAGGAGGGCAAACGAACGGGCTTTCAAAAAAGCTTACCAGCAATGGCCGACATTCGTGACGGATAGTGAACCGAAGGCGTTTAAGGCATGGATGCGTCTGAGTGACGATGATCGTCAACAGGCTTCTCAGGAACTTGGTCGCTATCTTGAGGCCTCCAAGGTTTCCGGTCGGAGCAAATTTTGTACATTTGCG
Organism: Pseudochrobactrum sp. AO18b; assembly: GCF_000409565.1. Classification (NCBI taxonomy): domain Bacteria; kingdom Pseudomonadati; phylum Pseudomonadota; class Alphaproteobacteria; order Hyphomicrobiales; family Brucellaceae; genus Pseudochrobactrum; species Pseudochrobactrum sp. AO18b. The sequence continues at coordinate 9,483 of NZ_ANNO01000396.1, read as the reverse complement.
GTCTATCTTAGCGAAAAGCGTTGGGAAAAGTTACCGGCGAAGGCTGAGGTCGTTGCCAATACGCTGGATCGGGCCGCACCATTTGGCAAAATGTGGGCTGCACGGGTTTATGAGCAACTGATTGCAGGTTCGACACATATCGGCAGGCTGACTGCACTTGAGCAGCGAATGGTTGATGACGGCACTTTCACGGCTGAGAGACTGCTTTCCGAAAAGCAGGTTAAGTTTGGTTTTCCAGTTGTGAATGAACTGTTTGAAAACGCTTCTGTTCGTCGCGGTGCGCTTGTTCCGGCCTATTTGCAGCCGGTGGCTGAGCGCATGGTTGCGGTGAAGGTTGGTGGCGATCTGTGGCAGGCGTGGTTTGATGCTCATGCTGCGCGTGGCTGGCCTTGGCTGCCTAATACCGGAACTATGGAATATGTCTATCTGCCGGAGGGCGGACCCGATGCATTGAATGAATTGCAGGCTCTGTTGCGAGGAATTGAAAAATGATGATGCCAAATAACAGACCATTTGAGGAAGCGCGTATCTTGGAAACAGCACGACAGCTTGATGAACGGGATCCAGATCGCATCAAAATACGGATGCAAGAGAAATTTTTGGCTATTGCAGCCGGTAATGAGCAGTCTGAAAAACAGTGGTTTGTTCTCAAAACTGCGAACAAACAAGAGAAAGCTGTTAGTAAATCGGTGAGTAACTTTGGAATTGAGACATGGTTGCCCATGAAAAAAGCCTTGCAGCCACGTCGATATACCCGTCCTGCAAAGGAGATTGAGGTGCCAGTATTTGGCGGATATCTCTTTGTTAAAGCTGTTCCGTGTGCTGAAAGTTGGGTAGGCCTGTCGCGTATTGATGGTGCTATTTCTGTTGTGTTTGGCCAATGTGGCGCTTTGGTTGTTAGCGATAAATATATGAATGATCTCAAATGTTTGAATGACGTTGGTTCATTTAATGATTTAAAGAATTTCCCACGTTACAAAAACGGTGAACGCGTATCGTTTCCTGTTGGCTCTGCAGGTGTTTTTGAGGGCGTCATAGAAGGCTATGTCGGGGCAAGAGCAGCCCGTGTTCTTGCCTTCATATTTGGTCAAGAGCGGACAATAGAAGTGCCTCTTGCCAATTTGATCAAATCGGCATAGCCATAGTCGCAGAGACGACTGTGGACTGTGGAGCGTAGTGCTTCCGATACCCTGTAGCAGCCTATATGGCAGAGCTCGGCACAGACCTCGGAGAAGCGACCGGAAGACCGGCAACCGCTTCTCCCCAAGTGCGAAGCTATGTGGAAATTTCGAGCCCTAACAAATCAATACACCCGCATCATAGCTGAGTTGTGGATTATATTCGTATGATGCACAAATGTTGGTGTTTCTGAAATCCATATCGGTAAAACTGCATCGCGGATTAAAAAGCTAGATTGCAGTTTTTTTAATAAGATATGATCCCGGAAGGTGGGGCGGTTGTTATCGAAGTTTGTGTTGAAACGAACGGCAATAGTCGCAGTATTTGCAGCGGCTATTTCAATATCATTTTCAACTGGTGTTCGAATAATCACGGGAACAGAGTCCGATTTAATAACGGTCTTTGTTAGATTGACGCTACCATTTCTGATCGCGATACCGATTGGTATTTTTTGGTTTTCTCGTCTGGAAAAACTGGAACTCTCTTATCGCAGCGCCATCCGCAGAGCCAATGAGCTTACGCGCATCGCGAGTGTGGACCCTTTAACCGGTATCCTTAACCGCCGTAGTTTTATCGAGCAGTTTAATGCAGCAAGTGCAGCGGGTGTTCGAGGCTGGTTTATGTTAGCTGATATTGATTATCTGAAAGTGATAAATGACAAATATGGTCACCTTGTCGGTGATGATGCTGTTGTTTCTGTCGCTCAGGCAATGGTCAACGTATTGCCGTCAGATAGTTTGATTGCGCGTATTGGTGGGGATGAGTTTTGTGCTTTCATACCAAAAGCATCATGTGCTGATGTTGATGGAGCAATTGAGCAGATGAATGCGAAAGCGCATGATGAGTTTCAGCATCGACAGACTGGTATTACGCATGTTTTATCGCTTTCTGTTGGATATATGCCATTAAAATCTAATCAGAAATTCAAAGATATTATGTCTCTTGCTGATGAGCGAATGTATCGCAAGAAAAGAGCAAGATAGCGGCTCTATGGCAGGCACAAACCAGATAATGAAGGTGCTTAGTGATGGGTGCTGCTGGCTGAGGGGAAAGGGCGTGACTCTTCCTAAAAGTTAAAGGAAAGCTGATTAGGATGTGAGCGAAAATGCGCACATACATATTCTAACTTTCCATATCGCTTACGAACATAAGCCCGAACGGCGACTAACTTGCGTTTCAACTTTGTTTCCATTGTATTCACACTCCGGTGCAGACGGGGTCGAGCCCGTCACTCAAGCCACGTTCTAGTCGTGACCTTGCTGCACGTAAGTACAATAGAAATTGCCGACCGGATTATTTTCCCCGCCAGCAGCATCTTTCACTAATCATGCGAATATTATTCCGTCAAATGCGTATGAATTAATGTAGTGCGCGGTAAAATGCGTGCGGACCATGAGTGTTGAGATTCATGCACATTTCAACATGCGCGAATATTTGGCGGTCAGGACTGAGTATTGCTGATCTCTCTTTCACTGGAATAATTGACCATGCTGAATGTCACCTCATCATTGAGTGGACCATTGTTATCTGATGGTCCATCCGTGTTCATGAGTTTTGACACGAAGGGGTGGGAGCAGGAGCTTGACCGGTTCGAGCAGGAAGTAGTTCCAAAGGCAACGATCAATGCATTGAACAGAACCGCGGCAGTTGGCCGATTGGCTGTGCAGGATGAGATGGAGGCTAAGCTTGATCGAGTGACACCTTTTGCAAAACGGGGTGTTGCCTATGAGCAGGCAAGTAGTTCTAGTCTTTCAGCAGCTGTTATCATTGCAGGAAAGTCATGGGCTAAGAATTCAACGCCGCCTGCTAATTTTCTGACGCCGCAATTTTTCGGTGGTCAGCGCAATCTCAAATCCTTTGAGCGCCAGCTGATCTCCGCAGGGCATATGGACAAGGGGCTTTATGCCGTTCCTTCAAAGGATTGTCCTCTTGATCAGTATGGCAATGTTCGCGTGGCATTGATTGTACGCATTCTGGCTGATTTGCAAATTGCTGAACGTACTGCTGGTTATAATCGTAAGCGAACGGCAGCTTCCACCAAGCGCAATGCGCGATACAAGAATGCCCGGTTCTTTGTGCCAGAGCGCGGATCACATTTGCATCCGGGGGTATGGCAGCGAAACCCCATGGATAACTCAATAAAACCCATGCTGCTCTTTGTTCGTATGCGCTCCTATGTTCAAACCGTTAACTTCCATGAGACAGTAAAGCGCGTGGCAGAAGAACGTTTCGCCCGATACTTCGCGGAAGAGGTCGGCAAGCGAAGCCACCGATAGTTGGTCAGTCGATATGGATCATTTCTAACATTTCGGGTCCTTCCTGACGCACCTTGCCTGCGGGTATTTCGCACCGCGGGTCTTGGTCAGTCTGAGCGTGAAATCAAAGCCTAAAGTCGAAGGCTAAAGAACTAAAGTCAGGCACTAAACTCAGAGGATTAAATATCCGGCTGTATTCTCAGGAAAAGTTATGACGGCCATCCAGTCAGATCAGACGATGAGCAAGGGCGAGTTTGCCAAGCTGATCAATGTCTCTGCCGGACGAATATCTCAATATATTGCGTCCGGCCAGATTGGACCGGATGCTTTGCAAGGCGAAGGACGAAGCGCCCGTATTGTAGTGGAACGCGCCAAGCGCCACTTGAGCGGGCGCCTTGATGTCTCACAGCGTGTAGGCATTAATGGTCTAGGCACGCGAATATCTGTTTCACCGGTACCACGCGCTGCAGTCGAACAAACGGATGCACCTTTACTGCAGAATGCAGAAAAGCGGCCACCGGAAGTGTTTCAGACACCAAGTGATCTGGTTGCTGACCAGATAGCCCGCGAAAAGCTTGAACAAGCCAAAATGCAGACAGCGCGTGCCAAACGCGAAGAAGCATTAGCATCTGGCCGGTTCATGTTGGCGGATGAAGCCAGATCAGAAATCACGCGATCAGTGGCGATGGCTTACCGTGTGATGGAGGGCGGGCTGGCTGATATGGCAACGCATCTGGCCGGCCAGTTTGAACTACCACAACGCGACATCCTACATCACCTGCAGCAAGCTTTCCGCAAAGTACGTGAGCGAGCAGCACAGGGTTTCATAGAGCAACAGGCTTCAGAGCCGGAAAACGTGATTGATCCTGATTTATTTGAAAGTGAGGATCAACACCCAGACTGAATGGTTGGTACATGACACTGCTTTGCAATCCGGCATGGCTGACATATTCCATTCTGGCACAGGAGACGATGCCACCGCCACCGGTTGATTATCTAGCTTGGGCAAAACAGAATATTGTCTTTTCTGATCGTATCACACAGTTTCCTGGTCCCTATAATGAAACGCTGTTTCCGTTCTTCTCGGAGATATTGAAAGCTATTTCACCGGAAGACCCGTGCCGGATTGTGACTATTGCCAAATCGGCACAGGTCGGCGGCACGGTGCTGGCGAATATCTTCACGCTCGGCACTATGGATATGGATCCGTGCGATTTTCTGTATGTGCATCCGACAGAGGAAAATGCCTCTCGTTGGTCGAAACAGAAGCTGATGCCGCTGATCCGCGAAACTACGTCTTTGACGGCACTGTTTCCTGAGAAAAGCCGCGAGGGTGGTAATTCCATCCACTATAAGGAGCGTGCAGACGGGCGCGGGGCTATTCAGGCAGCGGGCGCCAATTCACCTTCCGGCTTGTCGATGATCTCACCGCGTAAGCAGGTGCAGGATGATCTGTCGAAATGGCAAAACAATGAGGCAGGTGATCCGGAAAGTCAGGCAGAGAGCCGGTCAAAAGCATTCATCGCGGCGAAGATCCTGAAAATCTCAACGCCGCTGATTGCGCCGGGCTGCCGTATCAGCTCCAACTTTGAGCAGGGCACGCAGGAGCGTTACCATGTGCCGTGTCCGCATTGTTTGGAGTTGCAACCGCTCGAATGGGAGCAGATGCGTGATCACATTGATCCGGAGCATCCTGAGAAAGCGTGTTTTTACTGCGTTAAATGTGGCGGTGAAATCAAGGAGCATCATCGCGCATGGATGGTAGCGAGAGAGAATGGTGCCAAATGGATTGCTAAATATCCGGAACGAGCACGCTATCATCGCTCATTTCATATCTGGGTTGCCTATTCGCCGTTGGAAAGTTGGGAGGCGCTGGCGCGTGCCTATCTCAATGTGCAGCGCGGCGGTCCCGATGATAAAGGTAAGAAGGCCGGTGCTGAGCAGGTATTCTTCAATGACTGGCTGGGACAACCCTTTGAGACTGACGGGGAATCTATTGGCTGGGAAGTGTTGCGCGATAGGGCAGCGCAAACTGGCCTGCCGCGTGGGATTATCCCACCAAAGGCACTGATCCTGACAATTGGCATAGACGTGCAGGGGGATCGTGTTGAATGGCTGTTGGTTGGTTATGGCAAGAACCGTTACCGCGTGGTGATAGATCGCGGGATATTTGACGATAATACCGGTCGTAATCTACCGGGTTTTACAGCGCATTCCGGCCATATCTCCGAGCCTGCAGTGCAACAGGCATTGTCGCAACTGGTTAAACGTGAATGGCTGGATTGTTGGGGTAATCGGCGCAAGGTCGATCTGACGGCGATTGATGGTAATGCCTATACCGAAGATGTTTGGGAGTGGGCGCGGTGTCATCCGATCACGGATGTGATTATGGTGCGTGGTGATAATCGCGAAGCCGCTCCAATGCTGGCGCAAGTTAAAAAAGAGAAAGACAAAAAAGGTAGGCAACTCAAATACTCACGGCGCTTTTTTAACTTCAATGCTTCGGTGATGAAAGCAGCTCTTTACCGTTCATACCGCAAGGAAGATCCGGAACAGACTGGCTATATCGATTTTGTGCATGGTTTGGGGGATGACTTCTTTGAACAGGCAACATCCGAGATACGTGTTCAGCGCCGTGGCCGTTCTGGCCATCCTTATTATGAATGGGATTTGCCAGCTGGAAAACGCAATGAGGCGCTGGATATGCTCAACCAGTCTTTGGCCGCGACCCTGCGCTTAGGGATCAATTACTGGACTGAGGATGAATGGGACGCATTGGCAGAACGTCTTTCACAAGAGCAGCCACCGGCACAGCTGGATCTTGAAGACCAGCTTTTACGCCAGCCTCAGGTGTCGGTAGCCAAACTTGCAGATGAACAGAAACAATCGCCCTTGGTAAAAGCGGCAATCGCCCGTGCGATGGCGCGTGCCAGTCGCCGCGGCTGATCGGAAACAACATGACAGACAGAAGCATTTTATTGGCGCGCCTCACAGAAGCAGAGGCAGCGCTGCATAAACTCATGGTTGGTAAAGCATCAGTGCAACTCAGCTATCAGGGAGAAAGTGTGACTTTCACCACAGCAGATGAAGGGCGGTTGCGGCTTTATATTGGTGAGCTACGGACTCAGCTGGGGATTGCCAGTGCAGCACGTACCCGCTCGCGCCGTGTGGTGTTTCTATGAGCGAACCGGTTATTCTGGACGCTCACGGCGCTCCAATGCCACCGGAGGTGCGTGTTGCAGCCCGCAGACGTTATGCGATGAATGCGGCAGCTTATAGCGCTGCCGGTTCGGATCATTCGTCTATGGCTGGTTGGCGACCTGGTACATATTCCGGACAAGCTGCACTCACATTGTCGCGCGATGTTGTTATTGATCGTGTCAATGATGCGGTGCGCAATAACGGTTGGGCATCGGCTGGTGTGTCCCGTCTCGTGGATACAGTGATTGGTTCCGGATGGCGCTTATCCAGTCAACCAAATGCCAGAACTCTGAATTTGAGCGCTGATGAGGCCGATGAGATTGGCGACCAGATCGAGGGGCTATGGTCGGATGTGGCGACCGATCCCGGTAACTGGTTTGATGCAGAACGTACCAAGTCTGTTGCTGGCCTGTTGGGTCTGGCAGCACGACACCGATTTTCTGACGGCGAAGCCTTTGCGGTTTTGCCATATCGGATGGGAGCCAATGGTTATGGTACCTGTGTGCATGTGATTGATCCGGCGCGGATCTCCAATCCGAAAGGGGCGATGGATAGCGAGTTTCTGCGTGATGGTGTTGAGCTTGATGCCTATGGCGCGCCACTGGCTTATCATGTGCGACGCACACATCCCGGCGATATCACCAGACCGATGCATGATATGTTTATCTGGGATCGGGTAGAACGGGAGACTGAATGGGGCAGGCCGACAGCTGTTCATGCTTTTGAGGCCAGTCGTGCCGGTATGACACGCGGTGTCAGCCCTTGGGCATCCGTGTTGCAGCAGCTCAAGCAAGTCTCTGATTACAATGATTATGAGCCGCAGGCAGCATCACTCAATGCGGTAATGGCGGCTTTCATCAAAACGCCGCTGGATATGGATCAGCTGGCTGATAGTTTCAGTGCCGGTGATAGTGGCAAGTCGATTAACGCATTTTTTGATGCGCAGGCTTCAGCTCAGGCGGCAGCGTATAAAGCTGATCCGATCCGCCTCAAGGGTGCGCAGCTCAACTTCCTCAATCCGGGTGAGGATGTGGTTTTTACCAAATCCGAACATCCGAACGCTGCGTTTGAGGTTTTCGTCAATGCAGCATTGCGCAATATTGCATCATCCATTGGCCTGACCTATGAGCAGCTGACCATGGACTGGTCAAAGGTCAATTATTCCAGTGCGCGTGCGGCACTTCTGGAAATCTGGCGCGGGCTGACTGCACGCAAAACCAGCTTTGCGCATAGCTTTATGCAGCCGATTTATATGGCATGGCTGGAAGAAGTGTTCGATCAGGGGCGTATCAAACTACCAGCACATGCCGTTTCCTTTGAGGCCAATCCGATTGGTTGGGCAAGAGCGGCTTGGATCGGCTCGGGGCGTGGCTGGGTTGATCCCGAGAAAGAAGCGCGTGCTGCCGCTATTCGTTTGGCTACTGGCCTTTCAACGCAGGAATCCGAGTCCGCCGAACAGGGGCGCGATTGGAAGGAAGACATGCTGCAACGTGCCCGTGAACAACGGTTTGCAGCCAAGCATGGTGTTACCTCCGGTGAAGTGGCCAGTTCCGGCGTGGTGTCACGCTTTGGAAGTGAGACACCGAAAGATGACCCGGAAGAAACCAATTAGGATCAGAGTAAATGACATTTGCAATGCCGGAAATTGCGGCGCGTTTGTTCGATACGCCGCTGATGCTGCATGAGGCCAAAGCCAATATTATCGCTCGCGCTTTCGGACCGCGTGTGCTGGGGCAGAATGTTGCGATGGCAGACACACCGGAAATGGGTGTGCTGTCAGAGAATATGCGGGAACTGCGTGACGGTTGGACGGGCGAGAAAATCTATAGTGGCCCCAAAATGGTTGGCAATGTTGCAGTCATTGAGGTGGAAGGGTCCCTCGTCAATAAGGGTTCATGGGTGGGGAAAACCTCCGGCATGACCTCATATGAGGGGTTGAATATCCAGATCGCTGATTGTCTTGCCCGTGATGATATCAGGGCTGTTGTCTTTGAGTTTGACAGTTTCGGTGGTGAAGTGGACGGATGTTTCGCCTGTGCCGAGGAGCTTTATGCACTTTCACAGGAAAAACCGACGATTGCCATTCTCACCGATCATGCGTGTTCTGCCGCATATCTCCTTGCAGCAGCCTGTCGCCAGATCGTGATCCCTACCACCGGTTATACCGGCTCGATTGGTGTCATCACCATGCATGTCGATGCATCCGGCTGGGCAAAAAATCAGGGGCTTGCAGTTACCATTCTACGTGCCGGTGAAAAAAAAGCCCGCCCTGGCATGTTCGAGACGATGAGCGAGGAAGAATATTCCGAAGCCGTCAATGATCTTGAAGCCATGCGCACCTTATTTGCTGAGACGGTTGCGCGCTACCGTGGTTCACGTCTCTCGGTAGAGGCCGCACTTGCCACGCAAGCGGATACGTTTCGTGGGCAGGCGGCAGTTGATCTTGGTCTTGCCGATGCGGTGGGGCGCCCAAAACAAGTCTTCGAGGCATTTCTTGCCGCGATGAGTGCCTGATCTCTCCCCTTTAAAAGCTCTCAACATTATCAAAAAGGAACACGCTGATGTCGCTTGCAAGCGCTATCCGCGCGGCTGTTGGTGGCCGCAATACACGCAAACGCCTCGAAGAGGATAAGCCGGAAGAACTGGAAGACGATCTGCAGCCGGATGAGGCTGAGGATGATCCGGAAAATCCCGACGCTGAAACCGATCCAGATCCGGATGCAGAGGAAGAGGAGCCAGTTGCCGATGATGAAGAAAAGCCCGGCGATTATGCCCGTGGCCGCAAGGCTGAGCGTAGTCGCATGTCGGCAATCTTAGGCTCGGCTAAAGCGGAACAGAACCCGTCACT